>DASTNU010000774.1:0-7464 GCA_035720605.1 Longimicrobium sp.
GAACACCGGAGCAGCAGCTGCGCGACGAAGCCTGCCGTCACCTCTCCTGTATCCAGCAGGTTCTTCTCGCTTGCGTCCGGCCGTTGCTCATGCCGGAACCGACCTGCCTGCAGCGCAGCGATCACCTTCGCCCGCGCATCCTTGAACCCCATTCCACCCTCCGCATTGTACGGCAATGGTCGTACTGCGTCAAGGCCGGAAGCGAGGCCTCCGGCGGCGTGAGGATGGGGAGGATGGGCTGTTCACTCCGTTTACTACAAGGTGCCGTGCGAACACGGCCACAGGTGCGCAGATGCGCTTCGCGGCACGAAAAAAACGCCCGCCTCCAGGCTGGAGGCGGGCGTTGGTGGATCGGGATGGGGCCGGAGCCTACCGGACGATCTCGTCGACCGATCCGGAGGTGACAGGATGGTACCCGGGACGCGCGATCCGGTAGATGCGGCGGGCGTGGGCCTGGCCCCATTCGCCCTGCTCCATCAGGCTGGCGAAGAGCGGGCGCACGAACTTGCGCCGCCCCATGCTGGTGAGGAACCGCTCCAGCGCGGGGAGCGCGGGCTCGTAGCGGTGCCGCACCGCGATCTGCAGCCAGGCGAACAGGATCTCGCTGTTCCCCTGCTCGGAGAGGCGGAAGGCGCGGTCCAGCTCCGCCAGCTGCGCGGGGGTGAGCCCCTGCGGCAGCGCGCCCAGGAAGTGCTGCCACTCCTGCGTGGTCCACGCGCTCGTCGCCAGCTGCGCGGCGGGGGTGCCGGCCAGGAACCGCTGTGCCTCCGCCTCCACCCGCGCGAAGGCGCCCGACTCGCGGCGCACGGCGTTGGAGGGGAGGCCGGTGCCGTACGCCCATTCGTCCAGCATCAGGCGCCGCTCCAGCGCGGCGTCGCCGCGGACCAGGTTGGCGCGCAGGTCTTCCAGGAAGCGCTCCGTGGTCATCGGCTGAAAGGCGTGGCGGTCGAAGTACGAGCGCAGGTAGGCATCCCACCGCTCGCGCCCCACCGCCTCTTCCAGCGTGCGCAGGAAGGTGGCGCCCTTCTCGTACGGGATGTCCGTCATCCCAGCGTCCGGGTCGCGGCCGGCCAGGTCGATGTGAAGCTTCGTGTCCGGCCCCGTGGCCCCGCCCGCCCCTTCGATCCCCGCCTGCAGGTTCTGCCATCCCAGGTTGGCCAGCATGGCGGCGCGCTCCGGGCCGTACAGCGCCTCCATGATGCGGTTCTCGAAGTAGGTGGTGAAGCCCTCGTTGAGCCAGAAGTCCGACCAGGTGGCGTTGGTGACCAGGTTGCCGGACCACGAGTGCGCCAGCTCGTGCGCGATCAGCGACACCAGCGAGCGGTCGCCCGCCAGGATGGTGGGCGTGGCGAAGGTGAGCCGCGGGTTCTCCATCCCGCCGAAAGGGAAGGAGGGTGGCAGCACCAGCACGTCGTAGCGCCCCCAGCGATACGGCCCGTACAGCGCCTCGGCGGCGTCGACGAAGCGCTCCAGCTCCGCCAGCTCGTTGGCGGCGCGGTCCAGCATCGACGGCTCCGTCCAGACGCCCGTGCGCGGGCCGGTGGCGCGGAAGGCCAGGTCGCCCACGGCCAGCGCGATGAGGTAGGGAGGCACGGGCGTGTCCAGGCGGAAGCGGAACGAGCGGCCCCCCTGCGCGGCCTCGCCCTGCGGCGTCAGCATGTCGGCGCTCATCACCGCCGTCAGCCCCGCGGGCACGGTGATGCGGGCGTCGTACGTCTGGCGGATGCCGGGCGAGTCCTGGGTGGGGATCCAGGTACGGGTGAGGATCGCCTGGCCCTGCGAGAAGAGGAACGGGTGCCGCTTGCCGGCCGTCTGCTCGGGGGTGAGCCACTGCAGCGCGCCGGCTTCCGGGCTGGTGCGGTAGTGGATGACGATGCGGCAGGGGCCCGGCGGAAGCTGCACCGTGAGCGGGCGTCCCAGCACCGGATCCTCCGCGCCGTAGGACCAGCGCAGCTCCTGCCGCCCGGACGCGTCGGAGATCCGCCGAACGTCCAGCCCGCGCGTGTCGAGGACGATCTCGTCTGCCCCGGGCGCCGCCTGGCAGTCCAGGGCGGAGGTGCCCGCCAGCGTGCGGGTGGCGAAGTCGGCGCTCAGGTCCACGCTCACGTGCGTCACGCGCGCCTCCTCCGGCCGCGCGAAGGAGTGGATGTCGCGCGGGAGCTGCGTCATGGCCGCGGGGGCGGGCGCCGGAGGCGCGTCGGCCGGGGGCGCGGTCGCGGGGGCGCACGACGCCAGCGCCCCGAGGCAGGCGAGCGCCAGCGCGGCTGCGCACGCGTGGGTCTGTCGATGGAAACGCATCGGGTCCGTCCAGGCTCGTCGGGGTTCGAATCAGGCGGGCGGCCTGGCTGCAAGTACCGTCCCGCCGTGGATCTGCGGCTCTCCTCGGATGGTGAAAGGAAGCGGAAGAGCCCCCGCCGGGCAAGCCGGCGGGGGCTCTTCTCCATCCCCGTCCTTCAGAACCGCAGGCCGACGAGCAGGCGGTTCAGGTCGAAGAGGTCGATGCCCTGGTGCTCCAGGAAGAGCCGCGGGCCGCCGGAGCGGCCGGGTACCGGGAAGGCCGCGCCGTAGCCGAAGTTCAGCACCGCTTCCCAGCTGGCGCGGCCGCGCGGCGGCTCGCTCAGGTAGAACAGCCCCGCGCCGCCGGACAGGTAGGGCTGCACGGGAGCGCCGCCCAGCTCGAAGACGGGGAACTCGTACTGGAGGTTGCCCGCCAGCAGCACCGACGCGCCGCCCGCGCCCGCGCCGACGGCCAGCTCCGGCACCACGCGCAGCGCGGGACGCCGCACGTCCAGCGGGCCCAGGTCCACGCGCGCGCCGAGGACCACCTGCCGCGGCCGGTCCAGGTTGCCGCCCAGGTACCCCCGCCACGCCCGCAGCCGCGGCGCGAAGCCCGGCGCCTGCGGCCGTCCGTCCGGTCCCGCCTCCACGCGGTCCACCTCGTCGCGCAGGCGCAGGGCCAGCCTCGCCTCCAGCTGCTCCACCAGGCGCTGCTCGGCCTCCGGGGACAGGGCGCCGCCGGTGCGCGCCAGCTCCTGCCGCACCATCTCGCGCAGCTCCTCGCGTTCCGCCGCCAGCAGGCGGCGCAGCACCGGCTCCAGGTCCGCCAGCACCTGCCGCCGCACCGCCTCCAGCTGCGCGTCCGTCAGGGGGCCGCCCTCCACGCCGGGCCGGCGGTTGATGGCGGAGGAGTCGCCCGAGCCGTAGCGCAGGTAGATCTCCCCTTCGCGGGGAATGGGGATGGTGACGAAGTTTTCCGGCTCGTCGTCGCCGCGGCGGACGCGCTCGCCGTCGCGGGTGACGTACACGGTGTCCCGCGTTTCGCGCACCACCTGCGGCGGCGGCGCCACCGCGGCGGCGCGCCGGCTGCGCGGCGAGCCCAGGCGGAAGGAGACGCCGGCGGTGAGCTGCAGGTTGGAGCGCAGGTCGTCGCCGATGGAGTCGCTGGTCTCGAACAGGTAGCTGCGCGCGGCCGCTACGAGCCCCACGCGGCCCAGGTCCAGCCGCGCGCCGCCGCCCACGATGCCGGCGGTGCGGTCTTCGGGCTGGTTGCCGTCCACGTCGGTGAACCCGTCCATGAAGTCCACGCGCCCCAGGCCGCCCACCAGGAACGGGGTGACGCCGCGGCCGGAGTTCAGGTTCAGCTGCACCTCGCCGCCGAACGCCTGCACGGGCGCCACGCCGTTGTGGTCTTCGTTCACCCCGCGCCAGTAGAAGCCGCTGATGCCGAAGAAGTCGGCCAGGTCCACCCCCAGCCGTGCGCCGGCCAGGTCCTGGTCGGCCAGGCGGAACTCGTCGGCGAACTCCATGCGCCCCACGAAGATCTCCACCGGCAGCGTGGGCCGCAGCCGCTGCGCCTGGGCCGGCGCGTGGAGGGCGGCCGCCGCGACACCGGCGCACGCCAGCACCGCAAGACTGCGTTTTCTCAGGTCGAACGTCATGGGGGGATGGGTCGTGGGAATGAGGGGGAACGGGCGGAAAGCAGCGTGGAAAGTGCCGCCCCGCCCGCGGGACGGCAAGCCATACGGCGGATGTACCGCGGAAGTTGCGACGTCCCAGCGAGTTGGAGGATCGCGGGGGATGGACGGCGGCGTGCCGCCGTTCGACCCGGCTACCGCCCGGAGCGTCATCTTGTCCCTCAGGCTCAAGAGGGTGTTGCCAAACCCAGAGACTGCGAAGGAGCGTTGTCATCCTGAGGGAGCGCACACGAGTAACCCGAAGTAATGAAACCACTTGCGCGCGACCGAAGGATCTTCTCTCCGCCAGCGAGGGGCAGGCTCGAACGGCAGAGATTCAGCCCCCGCAGTTCTGCCGGCAAGATCCTTCGGTCGGCGCCAAAGCATTGTGCGTGCTGAAGTTGCGCGAGGCGCCTCCCTCAGGAAGACAACGTCGGCGCGTGGTTCGGCAACACCCTCTCAGGCTCAGGAAGACAACGTAGGCGCGAGGTTCGGCAACACCCTCTCGGGATGAAATCCGCCGCGCGAGCCTCAACTCGTGCAACACCAGCGGTTTGTCGAGATGATCGGCCGCCGGGGACGGGCGCGGGCGAGAAGGGGGGCGAAATTTTTAGCAGGATGCACTATATTCCGTCCGTTCCTATTTCCGGAATCCGCCGCGCGCAGTACACTGACCGTGACGACCAACCCTTACCCGGAACAGGCAGCATGATGAAGCGTCTCGTCCTGCTGCTGAACCTGCTCGCGCTGCCGGCGGCGGCGCAGCAGGTCAGCATCCCCCACACCACCTTCACGCTCGCCAACGGGCTGCGGGTGATCGTGGCAGAAGACCACTCCGCGCCGGTCGCGGCGGTGAACGTATGGTACCACGTGGGCTCGGGGTACGAGCGTCCCGGCCGCACCGGCTTCGCGCACCTCTTCGAGCACATCATGTTCGAAGGGAGCAAGAACGTTCCCGAAGGCGACTTCGACAACTGGCTGGAGGCCGCCGGCGCCCGCAACAACGGCAGCACCACCACCGACCGCACCAACTACTACGAGGTGATGCCCTCCAACGCGGTGGAGCTGGCGCTCTGGCTGGAGGCGGACCGCATGGGCGGGCTGCTGGACGCCATGAGCCCCAGCAAGCTGGAGGGGCAGCGCGGCGTGGTGCAGAACGAGCGGCGGCAGAACTACGAGAACCAGCCGTACGGGCTGCTGTGGGAGACCGCTCCGCCCCTGCTGTACCCGCAGGGCCACCCGTACTCGTGGACCACCATCGGCTCCATGGCGGACCTGGACGCGGCGCAGCTGGACGACGTGAGCCAGTTCTTCCGCACCTACTACGCGCCCAACAACGCCTCCATCGCCATCGTGGGCGACGTGAACCCCCAGCAGGTGCGGCAGTGGGTGGAGCGCTACTTCGCCTGGATCCCGCGCGGGCAGGAGGTGCAGCGCCCGCAGGCCACGCCGGTGAGCCTGTCCGGCACCACCTACACCGTGCGCGAAGACCGCGTCAGCCTGCCGGACGTGAGCATGATCTGGCACACCGGCCGCCGCTTCTCGCAGGACGAGGCGGCGCTGAACGCGCTGGCCGCCATCCTCACCGACGGCAAGAGCTCGCGGCTGTACAAGCGGCTGGTGTACGACGAGCAGGTGGCTGCGTTCACCCAGGCGTTCAACGACGCCTCGCTGCTGAACGGCGAGATGTGGATCCGCATTCGCGCCAAGCCCGACGTGGACCTGGACCGCATCGAGGCGGCGGTGGACGAGGAGGTGGCGCGGCTGGCGCAGACGCCGCCCTCGCGCGAGGAGCTGGACCGCGTGGTCAACGGCCTGGTGACCGGCTTCGTGGGCGCGCTGGAGACGGTGGAGGGGAAGGCCGACCGGCTGAACGACTACCTGTACTACGCCGGCGATCCCGGCTTCGCGGAGCGGGACCTGGCCCGGTACCGCGCGCTCACCCCCGGCGACGTCCAGCGGGTGGCGCAGCAGTACCTGGCGGGCAGAAACCACGTGGTGATCAGCATCGTCCCGCAGGGCAAGACGGAGCTCGGCGCCCAGGAGAACCAGTGATGAACCGCAAGATCCTTTTCCTGGCGGCCGGGGCCGCCGTCCTGGCCGGCGGCGCGCCCGCCGCCGCGCAGCCGAGCTTTCCCTCCACCCCGCCGCGCCCCGCCGCGGCGCCGCGGGTGGACCTGCCCGACCCGGTGCGGATGCGCCTGCCCAACGGGCTCACGGTGATGTACGTCCGGCAGCCGGAGCTGCCCGTCGTCAGCGCGGTGATGGTGACGCGCGGCGCGGGGAGCGCCGAGGAGCCGGCGGAGTCGCCGGGGCTGGCCTCGTTCACCGCCAACATGCTGGACGAGGGCGCCGGCGGCCGCGACGCGCTGGCGCTGGCGGACGCGCTGGACCTGCTGGGCGCCGCGCTGGGCACCGGCTCCGGCACGGACGCGGCGCAGGTGAACCTGTACGTGCTGCGCGACAACTTTCAGCCGGCGCTGCGCATCATGGCCGACGTGGTGACGCGGCCGGACTTTCCCGACCGCGAGATCAGCCGCCTGCGCGAGGAGCGGCTGACGGCGCTGGTGCGCGCCCGCGACGAGGCGGTGACCATCGCCAACAACGCGTTCGCCTCGCTGGTGTACGGCGCGCAGCACCCGTACGGGCGCTACGCCAACACCGAGAGCACGAGGGCGCTGGACCAGGCGCGGGTGCGGGCGTTCCACGCGGCGCGCTACCGGCCGGAGACCAGCACGCTCATCGTGGTGGGCGACGTGAATCCCGCGCAGATGCAGCCGATGGTGGCGGAGGCGTTCGGAAGCTGGCGGGCCGAGGCTTCCGGTGCGGACCTCCCCGACCCCGCGGCGGCGCCGGAGATCGGGCGGACGGTGATCTACCTGATCGACAAGCCGGCCGCGGCGCAGTCGGAGATCCGCATCGGCCACCCGGGCGTGGCGCGCAGCCACCCGGACTACTATGCGCTGCTGGTGATGAACACCATGCTGGGCGCCACCTTCACCAGCCGCCTGAACACCAACCTGCGCGAGACGCACGGCTGGTCGTACGGGGCGCGCAGCAGCTACCAGATGCTGCGCGGCGCGGGGCCGTTCACCGCGCAGGCGGGGGTGCAGACCAACGCCACCGACAGCGCGCTGGTGGAGTTCTTCGGCGAGCTCAACCGCATTCGCCGCGAGCCGCCGGGCGCCGAGGAGCTGCAGAAGATCAAGAACTTCGTGGCGCTGGGCCTTCCCGGGCAGCTGGAGACCACGCGCCAGATCGCCGGGCAGCTGGCCAACCTGGAGACGTATGGGCTGGACGCCTCGTTCTACGACGACTACGTGGCGCGGATCATGGCGGTGACGGCGGAGGACGTGCAGCGCGTGGCCAACCAGCACGTGCGTCCCGAGCGCGCCGTGGTGGTGGTGGTCGGCGACCGCCAGGTGGTGGAGCAGGCGGTGCGCGCGGCGAACCTGGGCCCGGTGGAGATCCGCGAGGTGTCGGAGTTCGTGCGGGAGTAGAAGTGCGTGAG
>DASTNU010000775.1:0-2305 GCA_035720605.1 Longimicrobium sp.
CGCTGCCGCTGTTGCCCAGCACGCGCACCGAGCAGACGTAGGCGTTGGCCGCCACGCCCACCACGTCCTGGCTGTTGTTCTTGGCGGCCACCGTGCCGGCCACGTGCGTGCCGTGCCCGTTGCCGTCCGACGGGCTGCTGCCCGCGAAGTGGATGTGGCAGTTGCGGCTGGTGTTCAGGTCCGCGTGCCCCATGTCGATGCCGCTGTCGATGATCCACGCCGTCTTGCCCGTGCCGTCACCGGCCCCGCCCACGCGGGTGATGCCCCACGGCGTGCTCTGGCCGCCGCCGCCGCCCGGCGGGCGCGCGGTGATCTGCACCGGCGCGATGAGCGACACCGGGCCGTCCTTCTCCACGATCTCCACCCGCGGGTCGGCGATCACGCGCGCCAGGCGCGCCTCGGGGATCACCGCCGAGAAGCCCTTCGCCGCGTGGTGCCGCAGGTACCGGATGGTGAAGCCGTTGCCACGCGCCAGGTCGTTGGCCGCCGCGGTCACGTCCACGCCGTCCTTGAAGGTGACCAGGTAGATGGGCGCGTTCTCGCTGGCCGCGAAGGACGCGTCGCCGGGGGTGGCGACCGGGCCGTCGGAGCAGGCGGCCAGGCCCAGGGCAAGAGCCGCGAACGGGATGGTGCGACGCATGGCGTACTCCTCTGTTGGGGAGGCAGTGCGGACTCACGACACGCCCGGGTCGAGGGGGCGTCAGGAAGGGTGCGTGCAGTCCGCGGAGCGGGGACGTGGACCAGCAAGCACGGGGCCGATCGCGCCGGATCGGCCCAACTGCTTGCAGCGAATGGATTTAAGCGGAAGCACGAGGGGTCGCGCGAAGTGATGCGGTGCACCAGATTGGTGCGATCGAACCAGCATGGGGCGCACCGTCACGTAGCGCGGCACTGTCGGTGCGCGCCGAAACCGCGCTTCGGGCCTGGCGCCCCGGCCTGCATTGCGGGCCCCCCGAACCGTCTTTCCGCCCCCGTAACCGCACCCGCGATCCTCCCGGAGACCGCCGAGCCCGAGGTGACCCGCGCCTCCCGCGCGGAGGGCCGGGAAGGGGGCGCCCGGCCCGTTTCCCTCGTAACACGCACGGAGATTGCGTAGCCGCCGCGTTGTCCGTCCCGACGCGGGGCGGGAGACCCTCAACACACCCGGTTCGGAGGCTCAGATGAAGAAGCTCCTCGTCATGGCGGCTGCCCTGCTGCTGGCCGCCCCCGCCGCCGCGCAGCAGGCGGCCCAGTCGCCCGGTGACGAGCCGGCGGTGCAGCAGATGGTCACCCAGCAGCAGGATGCCCAGCAGCAGGCCGCCACGCCTTCCATCTTCGTCAGCCGGCAGGAGATCCAGCAGCGCGTGGCCGCCCTGGAGGCAGAGCGCAACGGCGCGCAGGTCGGAAGCTCCAGCTTCTGGTACCTGGTGGCCGCCGTTGCCCTGGGCGTGCTGATCGCCCTGCTGCTGGCGGACTGAGCGGTACGATCCACCCGCGCCATGCGCGGCTCTGGCCTCCGTCTCCACAGGGGACGGAACACTCTCCAACGCCCGTTTCGGAGGTGCAGATGAAGAAGCTCCTCGTCCTGGCGGCCGCCTTGCTGGTGGCCGCCCCCGCCGCGGCACAGCAGTCGCCCGGAAGCGACCAGCCGGCGGAGCAGCAGAGTCTCGTCGCACAGGCGCAGGAAGCGACGCAGGCCGCCACGCCGTCCATCTTCGTCAGCCGCGCGGAGATCCAGCAGCGCGTGGCCGCGATGGAAGCCGAGCGCGAGGGCGCGCAGGCCGGGAGCGGCAGCTTCCTCTACATGGTGGCTGCCATCGCGCTGGGCGTGCTGATCGCCCTGCTGCTGATCGACTGACGGGCCGCCCCTCGCGTCCCCGCACGAAGCCCCGCCGGACCGGACCCGGCGGGGCTTCGTGCATTCCGGCGCGTCCTTGCGGCCGCTGCCGGGGCGGATCATCGTCCGTGGCGAAGCCGAACACCATCACTCCATCACTCCATCACTCCGGCGGTGCCGGCTCCGGCGCGGGGCGCACCGAGAGCCCCTGGACCGTTCCCGAAGCGTCCGTCACCACCGTGACGTTGACGTTCATCGGCACGTTGGCGAAGCGGGCCGTGCGCACGTACACGGTCATCCCGGGCTCGGGGGACGGGTCCAGGATGCGTTCGGAGAGGAGCTCGGTCTCGTCGCCGGCCTGCGCGTGGATCTGCATCCGCATCTCCTCCAGGGCCGCCGCGGAGGGGATGGCCTGGCGCATCTCGGGCGAGAACTTCGCCCACAGGCTGTCGACCTGCCCTTCGTAGAGCCACTGCGTGTAGCGCCGGC
>DASTNU010000776.1:0-6325 GCA_035720605.1 Longimicrobium sp.
GGAGGCGCCGCGTTTAACTTCAGCATGCACGGTGCTTTGCGCGCCGACCGAAGGATCTTGCCGGCAGAACTGCGGGGCTGAATTTCTGCCGCCGGTTCTGCCCCTCGCGAGCGGAGAGAAGATCCTTCGGTCGCGCACAAACGATTGCATTACTTCGGGTTACTCGTATGCGCTCCCTCAGGAAGACAATCGTCGGCGCCAGGTAAGATCGCGTTCCAGCGCGGGGCGGGGCTACTCCTCGTCGCGGCCGGAGGGTTCGATGCCGGCGCCGCGGCGGCAGGCGAGGACGAATTCCGGCTCCGCCGCCTCGCACCGCTCCCCGCGCGCCCGCGTGCCGCTGACCAGCTTGGCGACGAGCTCGCCGACGCTGCGGTAGCAATCGCGCTTGAAGGCCGCGTCCTGGAGCGCGCGGCAGAAGCGGATGCCGTCCTGCGGATCGGCGGACTGGTTCATCAGCGTGCCCACCGCCCCCAGCAGGCACCAGAGTGCTCCCCGGCCGCCACCCGCGCCGCCCACGCGCCCGCACATCTCGATGGTGCGGCCGTGGTCCTGCACCGCGAACGCGGTGATCTCGCGCCCCAGGCTGACGAAGCAGGTGCCCCGGACGTCCGCCGGGGCGGTGTCGCAGGCGCGCGCGGTGGCCGCCACGTCCCCGCCGTTGTGGAACATGATGGCGGACGGCTGCATCGAGTAGCACGCGTCCTGGTAGCGGGCATCGAAGGTGTTGCACGGGTAGTGCGGATCGGCCGGGTCCAGCGCCTTCCACTCGCCGTGCCGCGAGGCGTGCCCCGCCCCGCCGTGTGCTTCGCCGTGCGCGCCGTGGCCGTCCACCTGCGTCTGCGCGTGTCCCCCGGCGCTGTGGTGGGGGTGCGTGGCGCCGATCACGTTCTCCATGAAGGCGCCGCCGTAGCAGTTCTCGCGCACGGTCTCCTCGCTGGCCTGTCCGCAGGCGGCCAGGGCGGAGGGCAGGTGGTTGCCGTAGAAGGCCATCAGCCCGTGCCCCATCCCGTGCACGCAGTGGTAAAAGACGAAATAGACGGAGAGGTGCGGCGCGCACAGCCCGTCCACCTGGTCCCTGCCGATGGGGCGCCCCTGCCGGGCGGCGTCCAGGAAGTAGCCCTGGATCACGCCGTGCTGGCAGCCGGACATCTGCGAGGTGGGGCAGGCCGCGAAGGTGGCCGCCACCGTCTCCGGGGACCGGTACGCCGAGATGCCCAGCCCGTGCGCCAGCGGGTGGCCGTTGGTGAAGACCTCCGGGTCCGTGGCGGCCAGCGTATCCAGCACCTCCATCGTCCGTGCGACGCCGGCCTGGTCCAGCAGGCCCACCAGCGCGCGTTCCAGGCACGGCTGCTTTCCCTCCTCCGCCCGCGCGCACCCCTGCCGCGCCCAGGCGGCGATCTCCGTCGCGGGCGACCGCGGCGTCCACTCCCGCGGCTCCAGCCGCGTAGGGGGCTCGGCGGGGGGCGCGGGGAGGACGGCGATCTCCACGGGAGGGGCGGCGGGCGGAGGCGCCGTGACGCAGGCCGCGAACAGGACGGGGCAGGCGGCCGAGCAGAGGGAGCGTAGACGCATGATCCTCGGAATGGTTGTGTGTCTCTGCCAGAGATTCTGCAGAGAAGGCCGGGGGAGGACAAGACTCCACATAGTGAGTGATCGGCGCCCCCCGCGGGTGCGAATGAGGCTCTTTGCGGTTCTGGTCCAGTAACGTGCCGCGCCCCCCGCGGGAGCGAATAGGTTTCTGATCCGGTAGCGTGCCGTCCGCCCGCGGGAGCGAATGATGAATTCGCCGTTGGAAATTCGCGAAGGGAGCTGACCGAGGCCGCGGTGAACCGGCTGGGCTACCGCCTGCTGCGCGCCGGCCGCGCCGCGGACGCGGTGGAGGTGTTCCGGTTGAACGTGGCGCTCTACCCGCGCTCGCTGAACGTGCACGACAGCCTGGGCGAGGGATACCTGGAGCTGGGCGACCGCCCCCCGCGCCATCGAGAACCTGCGCCGGCGCGCCGAGGGCCGTCCGCTGCCAGAGTAGTTGAAGCCCCGTTCGGCGACGCGACAGCGGCGCCGGGACGGGGCTTCTGGAAGTTTCAGCTGTGGGCTTTAGCCCGTGGCGGGCCTCGCGGAGAACGCGGAGCGTCGACCTCAGGCGGGGACCGGCTCGCCCTCGCCCTTCTCCACCGGGCGGCCGGCCTTGCTCCAGCCGCCGTAGTCGCCCTCGAGGTGGCGCACGTCGCTGAAGCCGTGCGACGCCAGCAGGCTGGCGGCCACCCCCGCGCGCCCACCCCCCTGGCAGTGGACCACCAGGGTGCGGTCGCGCGGCAGCTCGTCCAGGCGCTCCGCCAGGCGCCCCAGCGGCAGGTTGGCGGCGCCGGGCAGGTGCCCCGCCACGAACTCCGACGAGTTGCGCACGTCCACCACCTCCGCACCGGCGGCGACCAGGGCCTCCAGCTCGTCCGGCTGGACGTCCGGCACCTGCCCGGCGCACCCCTCCGCCGCGATCGCCTGCTCCACCGCGCCCGCGGCGAACCAGCCGGTGCAGCGGTCCAGCCCGATCATCGCCAGGTCGCGCGCGGCGGCCTCCATCCGCGCGGCGTCCGCGCCCTCCGGCGCCACCAGGCAGAAGTCGCGGTCGTATGGCAGCACGCTGCCGGCATAGGTGGTGAAGCTCTTTCCCAGCGGCACGCTGAGCGTTCCCGGCAGGTGCCGGCGCCCGAACTCCGCGGTGGGACGGGCGTCCACCACGGGCGTCCCCGCGCGCAGCACCGCCGCCAGCTCCGCGTCGGCGAGCCGTGGCGGGCGCGGCAGCGCGCCGAGGACGCGCGGGCCTTCGCGGTTCATCCGCTTCATCTCCGCGAAGTACATCGGCGGCTCCGGCTGGCCGGCCAGCACCTCGCGCACGAACGCCTCCTCGTCCGTCTCCGCCAGCCCCGTGTTGAAGAGCTTCTCGTACCCCAGCGTGGTGGTGGGGACGGAGCCCAGCGACTTGCCGCAGGCGGAGCCGGCGCCGTGGCCGGGCCACAGCTGCACCCACTCCGGCAGCGCGGCCTTGAAGCGCTGCAGCGAGCGGAAGAGGGCGCGGGCGCCCTGCTCCATGGTCCCCGACTGGCGGACGGCGCGCTCCAGCAGGTCCGGCCGTCCCACGGCGCCCACGAAGACGAAGTCGCCGGTGAACACCCCCATCGGGCGGTCCGCCGCGGCGGTGTCGGTGACCACGAAGCACAGGTGCTCGGGGGTGTGCCCCGGCGTGTGCATCACCTCCACCCGCACGTTGCCCACGCGGACGATGTCGCCGTCGCGCAGGAGCGTGGCGCCGTCTTCCGCCGCGTAGGCGTACTGCCACTCCGGCCCGCCCTCGGCACTGAGCAGGAGCTGCGCGCCGGCGGCCGCCGCCAGCTCGCGGGCGCCGGAGACGAAGTCGGCGTGGATGTGGGTCTCGGTGACGTGGGTCACGCGCAGCCCCTCGCGCCTGGCGGCCTCCAGGTACCGGGCCACGTCGCGGCTGGGGTCGACGACCAGCGCCTCGCCGGTGGCGGCGCAGCCCAGCAGGTAGCTGGCCTGGGCGAGCTGGTCGTCGTAGAAGCGCTGCAGGAACATCGGCAGATGGGCTCGGGGTGTGTCGCTGGGAAGCGCATACGCTAGCGCACGCGGCGCATCCGGGCAATCGGTCAGTTGACCCATGCGCCGGCCGGGACGCTTCCAGGGCCGGCGGATCGCCCGGTCAGGCCTGCACCGGCTCCGCGGATGAGCGGGCTTCGCCCGCGCCGAGCGCTTTCCTGCGCAGCGCGGCTCCGCAGGCCGGGCCCGCGAGCAAGGAGCAGGCGAGCACCATCCACGCCGCGAAGCCGCCGCGCTCGCCCTGGAAGACGCCGATGGCGATGAAGCCGGGCGCCGCCACGGCCACGCCCGCCGCCGCGGCGCTCCAGCGTTCACGCACCAGCGGAGCGATCCGCGCCAGGAGCCAGCGCTCGATCGGGATCGCCGCCGGATGGAGCCGGCGGTCGCGGCGCAGGACCCACCGCACCAGCAGCAGGGGCGGAGCGGCGAGGAAGATCCAGCACAGCATCGCCACCCGCCCGTAGCGCACACCGGGCGAGACGACGTCGGTGTTGATCCAGTCGTACCGGGCGCAAACGGAGAACGCCGCGGCCCAGGCGGACAGCAGTGCCGCGGGCTCGCGCAGGTCGCGCAGCGCGCGGTACGAACCGCTCCAGTGGGCCAGGGTGACCAGGAAGAGGGGGAGGGCGATCCCGCTCCAGCGCTGGAAGCGGAAGAGCAGCGCGACCCCGGGCGGTCCCGCGTCCGCCGTGTCGATGGGGGGCAGGATCAACAACCAGATCCAGAGCGCCCCCGCCAGCATCCACAGCAACCGCAGGCCCCGCCGCCCGGGACTCGCGAGCGCCAGGAGAACCAGCACGGCGACGATGACGACGTCCCGCGACACCGCATCCCACACGGTGAAGCCCGTGGCCATCTGCCCCGCATGGAGCGCCTGCGCGAACGCGTACATCGCCGCACCGGCGAAGACGCCTCCGCAGACGGCGAGCAGCGCGCGAGTGCCTTTCATCATCCACCCCCGTCCGCGTTCCGGCTCATCCCGCTGCACTGCAACGCGCGGGACCCCCATCGGTCGAACCGGTCACCGTTCGCGCCGCGGAACGTCGGTGCCCATCCACCACGGCAACGGGCTGGTCGCCGATCGCCTGATGAGATTACGCTGGATCGCCGCTCGACCCGCTGGATGAGTCACCCATTGGGGGGCTGCTGTCCGCAGTCGTCGTACATCAGCTGCTGGCTCAGGCAGACGGGAGTCGCGAGGGTGCCGTCGGCACCGTAGCACAGCTGCAGCACCCAGCCGTATACGTCGCCGGGCCACTCCGCCGGCCAGCTGGTCCCCGACGTGGCGCCGAGCCTGGCGGCCAGCTCCAGGAGGTGGCCGTGATGCCAACAAACCAGGACGTTGCTGCCGTCATACTTGCCGTGCGCCAGCAGGTCGTCGGCGACCTTGGCGTAGTCCTCGTCCGCGTGCTTGTCGTCGATCTTCAGCCCCAGCGCGTCCGCCAGCGGGGTGACCGTGAGGCGCGGCCGGTGGCTGTCCTTCGAGTCCTTCGTGGCGAAGATGTACTGCAGCTTCAGCGTGTCGCCGCCGATCGGGTAGTTCTGGAAGTACGCGACGTACGCCTGCGCCCGCGCCTGCCCCGCCGGGGCGAGGCCGGTCCCGGTCTCGGGCTTCTCGCCGTGGCGGATGAGCAGGATGTTGGCGTTGGTGGGCACTGCGGCCTGCCTCTCATGAACGGCGATTCACAAATCCGCGATGAACCATCCAAGGGTAGCGGCGGATCCGGGGATCAGCAATGCGATCGATACGAGGCGCGAGGCTGGCCGGTGGATAGCTCGTATCATATGTTTCTGTCCAGGCCGTCAGATCTGTCCATCCAATCATCACGCCCTGCATCGATCCGCCGCGAGCCCCTGCGGCGCATCCCGCAGACCCATCACTTCCATCCAGCCCCCGTCCATGACCATCCTTCGCTCCGCCACCGTCCTGGCCTGCCTGCTCGCCGCCGCGCTCCCGCTGCGGGCGCAGACGCCGTCCACCGCACAGGAGGGCGTGCGGGTGTTCCTGGACTGCAGCGGCTTCTACTGCGACCCGGACTTCTACCAGACGGAGATCGCGTTCGTGACGCACGTGCGCGACCGCAGCGACGCCGACGTGCACGTGCTGGTGACGCCGCAGTCCACCGCCGCGGGGGGAACGGAGTACACGCTGGCGTTCCTGGGCCAGGGCCGCTTCGCGGGCGACACGGCCACGCTGCGGCACACGGCGGAGCCCAACGCGTCGGAGGACGTGCGGCGGCAGGGGCTGGCGCAGGTGGTCAAGCTGGGGCTGGTGCGCTACGTGGCGCAGTCGCCGCAGGCGGCGCGGCTCACGGTGTCGTACGCCGCGCCCCAGCAGGCCGCGCCGGCGGCGGCGGAGCGCGATCCATGGAACCACTGGACCTTTCAGCTGCGCGGGCACGGGTTCTTCAACGGCGAGCAGACGTACCGCAGCCGCTCGGTGCTGGGCACGGTGAGCGCCGGCCGCACGACGGAGCGGTGGAAGCTGCGCCTGTCGCTGAACGCCAGCGAGGACCACAACCGGTTCGAGGTGGACTCCGTCACCGTCCTCACCAGCACGCAGACCAGCCGCAGCGTCAACGGGCTGCTGGTGCGCAGCCTGGGAGGGCACCTTTCCGCCGGCGTTACGGCGTCCGCGTCGCGCAGCTCGTTCTTCAACCAGGATCTGGCCCTGCGGGTCGCCCCCGCGGTGGAGTACAACGTGTACCCGTACGCG
>DASTNU010000777.1:0-2164 GCA_035720605.1 Longimicrobium sp.
GAGTTCCTGCAGATGGCGATGTTCGTCATCCTGACCGCCTTCCTGTTCCAGAAGGGCGCGTCGGAGAGCAAGGACCCGGAAAAGGACCACGAGCCGGTGGACGAGGACCCGCGCAGCCACCGCGACGATCCGAACGCGCCCGGCCCCGTGAAGCGCGGCGGGCTGATCCTCGCGCTCTACGAGAACTCGCTGGCCATCACGCTTTCGCTGATGTTCCTCGCGGCGTTCGCGCTGCACGGCGTCACCGGCCTGGCCGAGTACAACGCGGAGCAGACGGAGCACGGGGAGCGGGCCGTGTCGCTGATGGGCTACATGGGGAGCCCGCAGTTCTGGTTCGAGTCGTTCCAGAACTGGCAGAGCGAGTTCCTGGCCGTCGCCGCGCTCACGCTCCTTTCCATCCGGCTTCGGCAGCGCGGCTCGCCGGAGTCCAAGCCCGTCCACAAGGCGCACAGCGAGACCGGGAACGACTGAACGCACAGGTGGGGAAAACAGGAGGGCGCAGAGGACTTCGATCTTCCCCTGCGCTTCTCATTTTATCTGCGTCGTGGCCGCTCGATTGTCCCCATCCTGAATCACGGGGGCGACAGGCCGTCGCCGGCGGCGATCTCGCGGAGCTGGTCGGCCGTCAGGCGGTAGGTGTACCACTCCGTCAAGCGGCGGGCGCCCAGCTTGTCGTAGAAGTCGATGGCGAGCTGGTTCCAGTCCAGCACCACCCACTCCATCCGCCCGCACCCGCGCCGCACCGCCTCGCCGGCAAGGTGACGGACGATCTCCCGGCCGATGCCGCCCCGGCGCTCGTCCGGCACCACGAACAGGTCTTCCAGGTACAGCGTGGGCAGGGCCAGGAACGACGAGTACGTCTCCACTACGATGGCGTACGCCACCGCGCGCCCCCCGCGCTCCACCAGGAACACGCTGATGCGCTGCCGCTCGCCGAACGCGTCGGCCAGCAGCCGCCGCCGCGCCTCGGGCGTGGGACGGTCCAGCTTCTCGTAGTCCGCCAGCGCGTCGACCAGCGCGAGGAAGGTGTCGCCGTCGGCCGGGGTGGCGGGGCGGATGGTGAGGTCGGTCATCCGAGTGCGTTAGTGCGTTAGTGCGTTAGTGGGAGCGTCCGGCGCATATCATCGGAGCAGGCGTGGTGGTGGGCGGGGTTGCGCAGAGGGGTGGGGATGGCTTGTATTGCTGCACCACGTCTGCCGCTGCTGATCCATTCCATCCCCCGTCGTGCTTCTGTCCACAGATTTCACGCTGCCGCACGAGCCGTTCGTCCTCCCCCTCTCCGCACGCAGTTTGTGCGGGGAGGGGGCCGGGGGGAGGGGCCCTCAGCGCCGCGCGAGGAGGCGGATGAGGCGTTCCAGGCGGCTGCGGTACGCGGCGGCCAGCCGCCCGGCCGAGGGGTGCGGCACCAGCCAGGCAAGCACTGCGCGCGCACGGTCCGCGGGTCCGCGCAGCACCAGCGCCCGCCCGCCGGCGACGGGCTGGTCCAGCCGCTGCAGCGCGGACAGGTCCAGCGCCTCCACCGACCGCCGCACGCGCCCCCCCGCGCGGGATTCCAGGAAGACGAGGAGCTCCGCATCCACCGTCCCCGGCGCCAGCCGCTCCGCCAGCGCCAGGGAGGGATACACGTGGTGCGCCGCCCGCCGCGCCTCCAGGAAGGCGCGCAGGGCGGCGGCGTCCACGCCGGCGCGCATCGCCAGCACCAGCTCCACCAGGCGCACCAGCAGCAGGTTCTCGCGGTGCTCGGCGGCGTGGGCGGCCAGCGTCGCCAGCAGGTACGGGCCGGCCAGCACGCGCGCCGGAGTGCACACGCCGGGCATCGCGGCGGTCTCGCCCGGACCGGGCCGGCCCATGCGCAGCACGCCCGTGCCCACGGTGCGGTCTAACGACGCCTGCAGGTTGAGCGTGAACGGGTTGTCCCGGTGGGCCAGCGCCAGCGAGGCGTCGCGGCCGGAATCTCCCGGAAGGCGCCAGTCCGCGTGGTACGGGCGCCGCTGGAAGTCGCCGCGCTCGCGGCGGTACCCGGCGGCGGCGAGGGCGCGCTCGGCGCCGGGGACGTGCGCGGGATCGATCACCAGGTCGAAGTCCGTCATCGTCCGGGTGCCGGGCTCGGGGAAGAAGGCGCGGGCGGTGTGCATCCCCTTGATCACCGTCGCCGCGGCCCCGG
>DASTNU010000778.1:0-5599 GCA_035720605.1 Longimicrobium sp.
GCCTGGACGGCCGCCATCGACACCCTGCTCGCCGATCCTCCCCACCGCGCCGAGCTCTCCGCCCGGGGCCTGGCCCGCGCCCACGACGTCCTCTCGCTGGATGTCGTCGCCCGGCGGCACCTGGATTTTCTCTCGCACCTGCTCACGCCGTGAGTTCCTCTCCCACCCATCCACCAGCGGACGACGCGGCGAATCCCCTCCGCTCCGGAGAGTACGCGCGCAAGCAGCTGTTCGGGCGCGGGCTGATCGGGTGGAGCCACGGGCGGCGCTTCGCGGAGGCGCGGCGCGTGGTGCAGCCGTACGCCGGCGCGTCCCTGCTCGATTACGGCTGCGGCGACGGCACCTTCCTGGCGCTGGTCCACGACCGGTTCCCCCGCGCGGTGGGCGCGGAGATCGATCCAGGGCTCGTCGCGGGGGCGCGGGAAAGATTCGGAGCGATGGCGGGGCTGTCGTTCATCCACACGGACGAGGTTGCGGCGTTGCCGGACGGGAGCTTCGGCGTGGTGACGTGCATGGAGGTGCTGGAGCACTGCACGGCGGAGGCGGCGGAGCGCGTCATCGCCCAGCTGCGGCGCCTCGTCGCGCGGGACGGCGTGGTGATCGTCAGCGTGCCGGTGGAGACGGGGCCGGCGCTGCTGGTGAAGCAGGCGGCGCGCGCCGTCGCGGGGCTGCGCGGCGTGAGCGGATACCAGGAGCGCGAGCGCTACGCCCCCGGCGAGCTGGCGCGGATGGTGTTCGCGGGATCTACGACGGCCATCGACCGCCCCGTTTACGAGACGCGCCGGCCCGACGGCACGCCCAACCGCTACCACGGCCACAAGGGCTTCAACTGGCGGATGCTGGCCGCGCGTCTGGAGCGCGACTTCACGCTCCGCGAGACCCACTTCTCCCCCGTGCCCGCCCTGGGCGCGGCGCTCAACAGCCAGGCGTGGTTCACGTGCGTCCCCCGCTGAGCGTCGGCGTGGTCTTCGACTACGCGGAGGAGGGGTGGCCCAGCATGGACCTGGCCGCCGAGCTGCTGGTGGACGGGCTCCGCGCGCACGCGCCTGGCTACGCGCCTGCCGCGCTGCGGCCGCGCATGCCGCGCCCGTTCAGCCGGATTGCCGGCGAGGGGCGGGTGACGCGCAACGGGGACCGGCTGGTGGGGCGATACGCCGCGTATCCGCGCTGGCTGCGCCGGCACGGGGCGGGGCACGACCTCTACCACGTGGCGGACCACAGCTATGCGCACCTGGTGCATGCGCTCCCCGCGGCGCGCACCGTCGTCACCTGCCACGACCTGGACGCCTTTCGCTCGCTGCTGGAGCCCGCGCGCGACCCGCGCCCGCTCTGGTTCCGGCGGATGATGCGCCGGGTGCTCACCGGGCTGCAGCGCGCGGCGCACGTGGTCTGCGACAGCGACGCCGTCCGCGACGAGCTGCTCGCCCTTCGCGTCCTGCCGCTGGAGCGCGTCTCCACCGTCCCGCTTCCCGCGCACCCCGACTTCGCCGCCGCGCCCGACGCCGCGCCCGACGCGGAGGCCGCGCGCCTGCTCGGCCCAGCATCGGCCGCCTCGATCGACTTCCTGCACGTGGGCAGCACCGTCGCGCGCAAGCGCATCCCGCTGCTGCTGCGCGCGTTCGCGGAGGTGGCGCCCGTGGTGCCGGGGGCGCGGCTGGTGCGCGTGGGAGGTCCGCTGGAGCCGGAGCAGCGGCGGCTCGCGGCGGAGCTGGAGATCGCGGACCGGATCGTGGAGCTCCCCTTCCTGGACCGGAAGACGCTCGCCGCCGTCTACCGCCGCGCCTCCATCGTCCTCAATCCCTCCGAGCGCGAGGGCTTCGGCCTGCCGCTGGTGGAGGCGATGGCGTGCGGCGCCCCCGTGGTGGCCGCCGACCTCCCCGTCTTCCGCGAAGTGGGCGGCGGCGTGGTGCGCTACGTCGCGCGCGACGACGCGGCCGGCTGGGCGGAAGCGCTGGGCGACGAGATCGACCGCCTCGCCGACCCCGCCCAGCGTCGGGCAGCGCGCGAGGCCTCGCTGCGGTATGCGGAGAAGTTTTCGCTCGTCGCGTACATCGAGTCGATCACGGAAATCTACGCCAAGGCGCTGAGGGCTGCGTAATGCAAAGATTCAAAGAAATTGAGGCCCAATCTCTAAGGGCTTGCGGATGACGGGGCGCCGGCTGCGGGTGCTGCACGTCGGCAAGTTCTATCCGCCGTACCGCGGGGGGATGGAGACGCACCTCCAGACCCTCTGCCGGGAGCTGGCGGCGGAGGCGGACGTCGAGGTGCTGGTCTCCAACGAAGGGCGGGAGACGGTCCGCGAGACGGACGGCGCCGTCCCCGTCACCCGCATCGGCACGGCGGCCACCTTCGCCTCCGCGTCGGTGAACCCCGGGATGGCGCGCGCCATCCGCGAGGCACGCGCCGACGTGGTGCACTTCCATCATCCCAACCCCACCGGCGTGCTGTCGTACCTGGCGAGCGGGCGGCGCGGCCCCCTCGTCGTCACCTACCACAGCGACATCGTGCGCCAGCGCCTGCTGGGCGCCGTCTTCTCGCCCGTCCTGCACCGGTTCCTGCGCGGCGCGCACGCCATCCTGGCCACCTCGCCGGACTACGCGCGGAGCTCTCCGGTGCTGCGGCGGCACGCGGAGCGGGTGCGCATCCTTCCCTTCGGCATCCGCATCGAGGAGTTCGCCGCCGCCGATGCGCGGGCGGTGGAAGAGATCCGCGCGCGTTTTGGCCCCAGGATGGTGCTGGGGGCAGGTAGACTGGTATATTACAAGGGTTTCGACTACCTTTTGCGCGCGATGGGGACGGTCGACGCGCGGCTGGTGATCATCGGCACCGGGCCGCTGCGGCCCGCGCTGGAGGCGGTGGCCAACGAGGCGGGGGTGGCGGACCGCGTGACCTTCGCCGGCACCGTGCCGGACATGGCGCCCTGGTACCACGCCGCGGACGTGTTCGCGCTCCCCTCCATCGCCCGCAGCGAGGCGTTCGGGATCGTGCAGCTGGAGGCGATGGCCGCCGGCACCCCCGTCGTCAACACGCGGCTGGAGAGCGGCGTCCCCTTCGTCTCGCGCGACGGCGAGAGCGGGATCACCGTCCCGCCGGCGGACGCGGACGCCCTGGCGGACGCGCTGAACCGCCTGCTGCGGGACGCGGAGCTGCGGCTTCGCCTGGGGGATGCGGCGCGGGAGCGGGTGCGCCGCGAGTTCAGCCTGGAGCGCATGGTACACGATACGCTGGCCGTCTACCGCGAAGCCGCGGCGGACGTTTCCCGAATCCCGAACCGATGACTTCGAGCGCAGTCCCCGAGGCATCCGGTCCCCCCACTCATCCCGAACGTGAACCCGGCCGCGAGTTCTGGGCCGGCCGCCGCGTGCTCGTCACCGGCGGCGGCGGCTTTCTGGGCTCGCACCTGGTGGAGCGGCTGCAGGCGCTGGGCGCCGAGCCGTTCGTCCCCCGCCGCGCGGAGTTCGACCTCACCCGCCAGGCGGACGTGGAGCGCCTGTACGCGGAATCGGCCCCGCGGCTGGTGATGCACCTGGCGGCGGAGGTGGGGGGGATCGGCGCCAACCGCGCCAGCCCCGGCCGCTTCTTCTACGCCAACGCCATCATGGGCGTGATGATGATCGAGGAGGCGCGCCGGGCGGGGGTGGAGAAGTTCGTCCAGGTGGGCACCGTCTGCGCGTATCCCAAGTACACCCGCGTCCCCTTCCGCGAAGAGGAGCTGTGGGCGGGGTACCCCGAGGAGACCAACGCGCCGTACGGCATCGCCAAGAAGGCGCTGCTGGTGCAGCTGCAGGCGTACCGCCAGCAGTACGGGATGGACGGCATCTACCTCCTGCCCACCAACCTGTACGGCCCGCGCGACAACTTCGACCCGGCCACCAGCCACGTGATCCCCGCGCTGGTCCGGCGCATGGCCGAGGCGCGCCGCGACGGCGCGGGCGAGCTGCGCGTGTGGGGGACGGGGAACGCCTCGCGCGAGTTCCTGTACGTGGACGACGCCGCCCGCGCCCTGCTGCTGGCCGCCGAGCACTACGACGGCGCCGAGCCGGTGAACATCGGCATCGGCAACGAGATCCGCATCGCCGAGCTGGCGCGGCTCATCGCCTCGCTGGTGGGGTACGAGGGGCGGCTGGCGTTCGACCCCTCGCAGCCGGACGGGCAGCCCCGCCGGTCGCTGGATACGCGGCGCGCCCGCGAGCTCTTCGGCTTCCAGGCCCGCGTGGGCATGCGCGAGGGGCTGCGCAGCACCATCGACTGGTACCTGGGCCAGCACCCCGGCTGACGCCGCGTTCCGCGCCCCACCCTTTCCCGCGCAGTGCCCTTGTCCGACATCGTTCCCTCCCCGCGTCCTCAACCCCCCGCCGAGGCCCCGGCCCCGCCGGCGCTTCCGCTGCTGCGCTCGCAGGCCGTCGACGCGCCCCACGGCGAAGGGGTGCCGCTGCGCGACTACCTGAACGCGCTGCAGCGCCACCTGTGGCTGGTGGTGGCCGCCGTGCTGGTGTCCGTGGGGATCGCCGGGTACCGCATCAGCCAGGAGCCGCCGCGCTACACCGCCGTCTCCGCGGTGCGGCTGGTGAACGCGCGGCAGGAGCTGGCCGGGCAGATCGGCACGGGGCAGTCGGACCAGATCCCGGGGTGGTACACGGACCCCATCCTTTCCCAGGTGCAGGTGCTGCGCAGCCGCGCGGTGGCGCAGCAGGTGGTGGACTCGCTGGGGCTGCGCCTGCAGCCCGTGGGCTCGGCGGAGTTCCCCTACGCGGAGCTGGACTCCGTGCGCGTGCTTCCCGCGGCGCGCAACGGCGACACCCTGCACCTGGCCTTCGCGCCGGACGGGGTGCGCGGGCGGATGGGGGAGCGCCAGGGGCAGGCCCGCTACGGCGAGCCGCTGGACCTGGGGGTCGTGCGCCTGGCCTTCGCGCGGCGGCCGGCGGTGAACGCGGCGCGGATGCAGGTGGTGGACGACCAGGGGATGGTGCTGTGGGTGATCGGCTCCATGACGCCGGTGCAGCGCGAGCTCACCAACGTGCTGGACATCCGCTTCACCGCCCCGGACCCCAACCTGGCCCAGCGCCTGGCCAACGCCGCCGCGGCCGCCTTCCAGGGCGTTTCCATGCGCTCGGCGCAGACCACCTCGCGCCGCCGCCGCGTGTTCGTGGAAGAGCAGCTGCGCACCACCGACTCGCTGCTGCTGCTGGCCCAGCACCAGCTCAGCGCCTTCCGCAAGGGGGTGCGCTCCTTCAGCCCGCGCGAAAGCTACCGCACCACGGAGGAGGGGCTCACCCAGTTCCGGCTGCAGCGGCAGGCGCTGGTGACGGAGCGGAACATCTACGAGCAGATGGGGCGGGCGCTCGCCGCCGAGGGGGGGCGCGAGGGGAGCGAGCAGATCGCCGCGCTGGCCGCCTCGCCCGAGGTGGCCAGCAACAGCGGCATCCTGGCGCTCTACAACGAGCTCATCCGCTACCAGACCGCCCGCGACTCGCTCACCACGGGGCGCTTTTCGCGCGCCGAGTCCAACCCCGACGTGCAGCAGCTGGACTCGCTCATCGCCACCTACCGCGGCCGCCTGGTGCGCGCCGTGGGGGCCCGCGGCGACGCGCTGGCCGCG
>DASTNU010000779.1:0-4077 GCA_035720605.1 Longimicrobium sp.
CGGTTGACGAGCTCCACCTCGGCCCCCACCAGGTCGCGGGTGGCGGGGAGCACGTCCAGGTAGGGAAAGTGCACCTGGGGGATGATGGCGTCCGCCGCGCTCATCCCGTCGATGAGCACGTCGTAGATGGACCGCTCCACCTCGTCCTTGTCGATCCCCAGCCCGCTGGTGGCGTTGCCCTGCGGGTCCATGTCGATGACGAGCGTCTTTTTCTCGGCGACCGCGAGGCAGGCGCCCAGGTTGATGGCCGTGGTGGTCTTGCCGACGCCGCCCTTCTGGTTCGCGATGGCGATGATGCGAGACACGCTTGTCCTCGTGGGTATGGTTGGGGTGGGGGGCTGCCCCGGCAATATACGCGCGCGCGTGCGCGCGAGGAAGGAAGAGCGGAGAAAGGTGCGTTAGTGCGTGAGTGCATGAGTGCCGAACTGCCTGACTCCCCAGACCCGCGAAAACGCGCGCGGTGTTCCACGTGGAACACGGTTGCCCAGAGATCGCAGCAGAATATCACAACAACCAACAATCTGCTACGTTTCGGCGGATGTTCGGTGGGTGGCGCGGATGACGGAGGTGGATTTCGCGCGTAAATCGCATTAGCCGCGTTTTGACCTCCGGGCCGGCCGGAGGGATTCAGCCCCTCGCGATCGCGCGATAATCGCGAACGTCGAAAGCCGTTCTCCTTCGGGTGAGCTTCGGAAATTCGAGGTCGCCGTCGCCAGATCACCCGCCGTCGGCGGCGGTCGCCGCGGCGGCGCGCTGGTGGCGCTTGCGTACCTCCATCACCAGGTTCTGCAGGTCGCTGGGGCTCACGCCGGGGATGCGCGCCGCCTGCGCCAGCGTGGCAGGACGGATGCGGTCCAGCTTCTGGCGCGCCTCGTACGCGAGCGACGCCAGCTCGGGATAGGCGAGATCGTCGGGGAGGGGAAAGTCCGCCTGCCGGCGCAGCGTCTCCGCGCGCTCGCGCTCCTTGGCCAGGTACCCCTCGTAGCGCAGCTCCATCTCCGCGGTCGTCAGCACCTCGTCCAGCAGGTGTGCCTCCGCCTGCGGCGCGCCGCCCACCGCCTGCACCAGCGCCTGCACGGATACGCCGGGCCGCTTCACCAGCGTCGACAGCCGCGTCGGCTCGCGCAGCGGCGACGAGCCGGCCGCCTGCAGCACCGGGTCTGCCTGCGCGGGCGTGGCGTTGGTCGTGGCCAGCCAGCGGTCCACCTCCTCCGCCAGCCGCATGCGCCGCTCCAGCGCCGCACGCTGCTCGTCCGTCAGCAGCCCGCGCTCGGCGGCCATCGGGCCCAGCCGGGCCAGCGCGTTGTCCTGCCGCAGGGTGAGCCGGAACTCCGCCCGGCTGGTGAACAGGCGGTACGGCTCGTCCGTCCCCCGGGTCACCAGGTCGTCCACCAGCACCCCGACGAACGCCTGGTCGCGCTCCAGGATCAGCGGCTCGCGATCGAGTGCGGCGAAGGCGGCGTTCGCGCCGGCCAGCAGCCCCTGGCCCGCGGCCTCTTCGTACCCCGTGGTGCCGTTCACCTGGCCGGCGAGAAAGAGGCCGTCCAGCGCCTTGCATTCCAGCGTGGGGCGCAGCTGGTGCGGGGGGTAGTAGTCGTACTCGATGGCGTACCCCGCCCTGGTCATCCGCACCTGCTCCAGGCCGGGCACGCTGCGCAGCATCCGCAGCTGCACCTCGCCGGGAAGGGAGGTGGAGAGGCCGTTGACGTAGAGCTCCGTGGTCTCCAGCCCTTCCGGCTCCAGGAACACCTGGTGCCGCGGCGCGTCGGGGAACTTGACGATCTTGTCCTCGATGGAGGGGCAGTAGCGCGGCCCCCGCCCGGAGATCTCGCCGCCGTACAGGGCGGAGTCGTGCAGGTGGCCGTGCACGATGTCGCGCAGCGGCTCGCCGGTCCAGGTGATCCAGCAGGGACGCTGCGGCAGCAGCGGCGCCCGCTCCCAGACGGAGAGGCGGTAGTCGGGGCCCTCGCCCGGCTGCACCTCCGTGCGGGAGAAGTCTACCGAGCGCCCGTCGATGCGCGGCGGCGTTCCCGTCTTGAAGCGCGCGACCTCCAGCCCCAGCGCCTCCATCTGCTCGGCGAGACGGACGGACGGCGGATCGCCCGCGCGGCCGGCGGGAAGGGCGGGGGAGTGGCCGATGTGGATTCGCCCGCGCAGAAAGGTGCCCGCGGTAAGGACGACGGACGGCGCGTGGAAGGTGTAGCCGGACTCCGTCACCACCCCGCTGACGCGGGTGCCGTCCACCACCAGCGCCCCCACCATCCCCTGGAAAAAGTGGAGCTCGGGATGGCGCTCCAGCAGCGCGCGCGCCGCGCGGGGATACAGGCCGCGGTCGCACTGCGCGCGCGGGGCCCACACCGCGGGCCCCTTGGAGCGGTTGAGCATGCGGAACTGGATGCGGGCGCGGTCCGTCGCCATCCCCATCACCCCGCCCAGGGCGTCGACCTCGCGCACGACGGTGCCCTTGGCCACACCCCCGATGGCGGGGTTGCAGCTCATCTGGCCGATCCCCTCCAGGTTGGGCGTAACCAGCAGCGTGCGCGCGCCGATGCGGGCGGCGGCGGCCGCCGCCTCCACGCCGGCGTGCCCGCCGCCGATCACGATCACCTCGTACCGCGTCTCCAAGGGATGCAAGTGCGACAGTGCGAGAGTGCGAGAGTGCGAAAGTGCGAGAGTAACGGCGCACGCCTCGCGGAAATCCGGGATCTCCGGGGAGCGTCCCAGTACATCGGGTTTCGAGGAGTGTTCCACGTGGAACATTGTCGAAGAAGGCGGGGGGCGGCCGGGCCGACGTACGAACGGAACGCAGGTGCAGCTGCAAGCACTTCATGTACTTTCGCACTCTCGCACTTTCGCACTCTCGCACTGCCCCATGGCATACGTGTTGCACCCGCGGGTGCTCCCACCTTCTGGAACCAGCAACAGGGAGGGCTAGATGCAGGACGAGCAGAATTTCGGTGCCGGCAGTGGCGGAACCACTGGCGGAACCGGGAGCGGGCTGGGCTCCACCGGCAGCGGCCTTTCCGGTTCCACCGGCGGCAGCACCGGGTTGGGAGGGTCCACGTCCAGCCTCGGTGGCACCACGACGGGGGGCACCACGACGGGCTCTACCACGGAAGCCACGACCAGCACGAGCACCAGCCGCCTGGGTGGAATGGGCGAGCTGAAGGAGACGCTGAGCGGGCTGGAAACCCGCGCCGACGAGGTACGCGAGCAGGCGGCGGAGCGGCTGGAGACGGCGGCGGAGCGGCTGGGCGAGATAGCGGACCGCGTGCCGCAGAAGGGCGTAGGCAACCGCGCCGGCGCCATGGGGCACAGCGCGGCGGACACCCTGGAAAGCGTCGCGCGCTTCCTGCGCGACAACGACGTGGCCTCGCTGCAGCGCGACCTGGGCGGCCTGGTGTCCCAGCGGCCGCTGAGCATGCTGCTCCTGGCGGTCGGCGCCGGCTTCGTGGCCGGCAAAGTTCTGCGTTAACCGGAGGCACTGATGGCGGACCTGCACGTAACCCCGAGCCCGGCCGACGACGGCCTCGCGGCCGGCCGCACCGAGCCCGCTCTGGGCGACCTATTCCGGCAACTGGCGCAGGACAGCGCCACGCTCGTCCGCCAGGAGATGACCCTCGCCAAGGCGGAGCTCAGGGCAAACGTCAGAAGCGTGGCGCGTGACGCCGCCATGGTCGCCGTGGGCGGCGTGCTGGCGCTGGTGGGCGTCATCGTGCTCATCGCGTTCCTGGTGGTGGCGGTGGGCGACGCGCTGGACAACTACTGGCTGGGTGCGCTGATCGTCGGCGTGCTGTTCCTGCTGGTGGGCGGCCTGCTCGCCATGAGCAACCTCAAGAAGCTGAAGCAGGAAGAGGTCGCGCCGACCCGCACCCTGGAGACCCTCAAGGAGGACAAGCAATGGCTGCAGAGCGAGATCAAGCAGGCACGCCGCGAGATGGCCTGAGCGGCGCCGGCCGCGACACCGACGCGCTGAACGCGGGCACCACCGGCTCCCCCGCGATGGGTGACCGCGGGCTGGGGAGCGCGGAGGTGCACACCGGGCTGCACAGCGGTGGGGGTGGGGACGAGTACTCC
>DASTNU010000780.1:0-7726 GCA_035720605.1 Longimicrobium sp.
TCACCCCTTCATCCCTTCATCCCGGGCTTTCGGGCGAAGACGTACGCGCGGCGGCTGGGATGCTCTTCGGGATACGGGTCGCGAACGATGGTCTCGATGCCGTCGAATCCCGCATCGCGCAGCGCCGCCTCCACCTCGTCCACGGGGTGAAAGCGGAAGTCCACCGACGCCCGCCGGCCGAACATCTCGTCCACGTGCACCACCTGCTCGCCCACGTGGTAGGCGAGCAGCAGCGGCGCCCCGGGACGCATCACCCGGTGCATCTCGCGGACCGCCGTGCGCAGCTGGTCCGGCGAGAAGTGCACGATGGCGTAGAAGGCCACGATTCCCGCGGCCGCACCGTCCGGCAGCGGCAGGGCCAGCATGTCGCCCGCCTGGAAGGCGATGCCCGGGTGCCGCCTCCCTGCCTCCGCCACGGCCTCCGGCGACAGATCCATCCCGCGCACCTGTACGCCCAGCGCGTGCAGGAACGCCGTCGTCTGGCCGCCAGCCCCGCATCCCAGGTCGTACACGGGCCCGGCGTCGCGCACGTCGTCCGCGAAGCGCTCCAGCAGCGCGCGGTCCAGCGGCTTGTGGGCCAGCTCGTCCGCGAAGTGCTCCGCGTACTCGCGCGCGACCGCGTCGTAGAAGGCGCGCACCTGCTCCGGTCCCTGGCTCATTCAAGGGGGGTCAGATGCGCTCGAGCTCGTGCCGGGTCAGCGCGTGCTCCACGTCGCCCGTATGCCTGGTGGATGCGGGCTCGAAGAGCAGCACGTGCACCTCCTCCTCCGCGATCGGGCGGTGCTCCACGCCGCGGGGCACGATCAGCATCTCGCCCTCGCCAAGCTCCACGGCGCGGTCGCGGAACTCCATGCGCAGGCGCCCCTTGAGCACCAGGAACAGCTCGTCCTCGTTGGCGTGGTCGTGCCAGATGAACTCGCCCTGCAGCTTGGCCAGCTTTACCTGCTGCCCGTTCAGCTCCCCCACGATGCGCGGGTGCCAGTGGTCGCTGAACAGCGAGAGCTTCTGGGCCAGATCGACCTTTTCCATCACCATCCTCCGTTCCTCACAGGCGTCCCTGCGTCAGGGTACGGTTATGAGTTCGATGCACTTTCCCGCGGCATCCGAGACAATCCAGTAATGTCCGGAGAAAGTCGGCTGCCGTACCTCATATTCCGGAGGAATCTCCGAGTAGGAGCGCCGCTCGCCTTCCGGGCTGATCCAGTGCATCCTGACAGGCACGGCGTGCCGATTGGCGTAGACCAGCTCACGCGCATCCCTGGATGGCAATGAGCGCAGCCCCTCCGCGAACGCACAGTTCGCCGTAGCGACTGCGTTCCGCGTCTCTGCCGCAGGTGAGGTGAAGGGGGATGTTTCACGAGGGGTCGCGACATCGGGCGCATTCGCCTGCGGGCGTGTCGAGTACACGGCGACGGCACCGATGATCGCGGTGATGAGCGTGACGAGCGCCCACACGGGCCACGGTACGGAATGACTGTCCGACATGGTTCCCTCCGCTGATAAAGTGACCGCTCCCGACCAGGTGCATGGTTCCGTCTGCCTGCGACGAGGTCAAGATCCATCTGCGGCCGTATTTATCCGACGGGTTGCGTATCGGACGGATCGGGACTCATCCTCCTTACGATCCTGAACCTGCGCTTCGCCCATAGCACGAGCTTCCTGAAGATTTGGCCTCGCAGAGTCAGCAGAATCAACAGAGGTCGTTCTACTCTGCTGACTCTGCTGACTCTGTGTGAGGCTTCTTTACCAGCATGGCTCGGCTGGTTGGCCGTCGTGCTTGGGGTGGTCGAACGCCTTGTCGGCGGATGCGAATGCGGGCGCCACCTTTCCCGCCGCGTACTCGCGCGCCGCGCCCACGGCGCCTTCCGCCAGGTTGCCCGCGGCGATCCGCGCGCCCTCCCGCAGGTCGCCGGCGCCGATCTCCGGGCCGCGCGGCTCGTTCACGCCGCCCGCCGGCTTTACGCCCACGCCGTGCGCGTACGCCATCCGGCCGCCCAGGTAGGCGCTGTACCCCATCACCCCCCACGCCGCGGCCCCGAGTGCAAGGTAGCCCAGCCCCGGCCGCCGCCTGCGCGCCCGCTTGATCGCCAGCGCCGTGGTGAGGCCCACGAGGCCGGCGTTCAGCGTGCGGTGGGTCACCAGCAGGTCGTGCGCCTGCCCCTCCGCGCGCACCGCCTGCTGCGCGACGAGCCCGAACACCGCGGCGTTCACCGCGCCCAGCGCCGCGAGGGACATGGTGCGGCGCCCCATCTCCAGCAGCGTCTGGTCGCCGGTCAGCCGTCCCAGCGCGTCCGCGCCCAGCGAGAGGGGAAGGAACGCGATGGGAAAGTGCACGACCGCGGGATGCATCTCCTGAAGTCCGATCGGCATGGCTCGCCCTCCTGTTGAAGTCGGGCGAACTTCTCCGGCAGGATCGGTTCCACTGCGGCGAGCGTCAGGCTTCCACGCCCTGGACGGCGGGTACGAGCTCCGGCGCCGCGGCCGTCTCGGGTACGGCGGGAGCCTCCTTCGGGCGCCGCCGCGGCGCCTTGCGCTTGGGGGCCGCTGCCGCTGCGGGACCGGCACCCCCCTCCTCCGCTTTCTCGGTGGAGATGTGGCCGTGGAAGTAGTACACGAACGCGCCGCCGACCACCGCCGGGAGCACCGCCTGGTACCAGATCAGGAACGGGTGCACGTCCACGATCCGCCCTTTGGTCCGGTACGACAGCCAGGGGGCCAGCAGCATCGTGGTGAGCACCACCCATGTGAAAGCATCGCGAAAGAGCGCCATCGCGAAGCCGTTGGGTGCCAGGTTCCGGGTGGGTGCGGCCCGCGTGGCCCACACGTACGCGGCCACCACCGCGAACAGGGGCAGGTAGATTCCCGCGATGTTCCCCAGGGTGGAGATGAGGGGGATCTCCGGGATGTCGGTGGTCTGCACCCCTGGTGCGTAGTGCTTGAGCGCGGCGCGCACGGACAACACGGCGGTCAAGAAGATGACGGACGTGACCCAGATGCGGACACCGTTGGCGGTGCGGCGCAGCAGGCGCTCCTGTTTGCGGGTAAGACGTTCCATGATCACCTCTCAGCGCCGGCAGTGGCGCGCGCCAGGAAATTCGGCGCGCTCGTAGTAGACTCTACGGTAGTAATCCAGCTCCGCGCCGCGCCGCTCCGCCACGCCGTAGAGGCACGGCGGCAGGGGCGACTCCTTCTTGATCTCCTGGGCGCGCCGCCGCGCCAGCGCCAGGTCCCGCTCCTGCCGGTCGGTGTAGCCGGTGAGCAGGTACGGCTCCGGGTGCCTGCGCAGGTAGTAGTTGTTCACCTGCAGCAACCGCCGGCTCTGGTTGCTGGTCAGCGTGTCGTGGCCAAAGGCGAAGCAGATGGGGAGCGGACCCACGCGCTGGACGACGGCGGAGCTCTCGCGCAACCACTGCGTCACGCTGTCCAGCATGTCGCGCCTGCGGGCAATGTACCGCGCGTCGGCGCCGTACAGGCTGCCGCACTCCCGCACCCCCTGGGGCGCGCGCTCCGGCAGCGGGCCGGTGAAGAAACGGTCAAGCGTTTCCAACCCTTCGCTGAATGCCTCGCGCAGGCCCTGCGCCTCCGCGGGGGGCGCGGCCAGGCAGAGCGGCACGAGCGCGGCGAACATTCCGCGCAACCCGTAGCGGTGATTCCGTCGATGTCTCATGGCGACCTCTCATAATCCAGCGTGAACGTGACGCGGCGGTTCAGCCACGCCTCCCCGGCGCCCACCCGCGCATCGGGATCGTCGCTGTGGCTGGCGGACCTGCAGCAGTTCGCCCCCAGCCCGCCCGCCTGCAGCTCGCGGATGACGGACCAGGCGCGCTGCGCCCCCAGCTCCACGTGGTGCAGCTCGGCCCCGTCCGCGAAACCCTCCACGATCAGCGACACCGGCTCGTCCCTCAGCCGCGCGCCCAGCGCGCGCAGCCGCATGCGCACCGAGTCGTCGCGGATCTCCCATTCGTCCGGGCCAAAGTAGACGGGAGACAGCAGCGGCGGAGACTCGGCGACGGCGACGACGGTGTCTTCCAGCGTCTCGCGCAGCCGCCGCAGCGCGTCCACCTTCGCGCTGGGCCGGGCGCAGATCTCCCGGATCTCCGGCGCCACCCGGTCCGCCTCTTCCCCCGCCATCCGGCGGATGCTGTCCGGAACGGGCTCCGCGGAGGGGTCGGCGTTCGCCAGCACGTGCGCGGCGTCGCGCCACGCCTCCACAAGCAGAGGCTCGCACCCGGCGTCTTCCGCGGCATCGGCGAGCTCGTCCAGCACCAGGGCCATCACCGCGTCCGGCAGCTCCTCCACCGGCTCGTCCGGCACGGGCGAAGGGGTGAGGGCGACCGCGACGGTCTCCGGGTCGTGCACGAACGCGGCGCCCGTGATCCCGTCGATGATCCAGGCGGCCGGATTGATGAGGGTGACGAGGTTGTCCCGCGTGCGCCAGCCGATGGTGACCACGGCGGAGTCGTAGCCGGGCGCGGTGAGCACCAGTTCCCGCCGCTCGCGGGGGCGCAGCCGCGTCTGCAGCGGCGTGGTGCCCAGCGTGTCGCCCCGCGCGGTGCGCACGGTGGCGACCACCGTATCCGTGTGGATGCGGAGGACGGGTGGCCGTGGATGGACGAGCGTTGCGCACCCGCTGGTGCAGATGGCCGCGAGGAGCGGCGCAATCAGGGTGCGTCGAAAGGACGGATGAGCGTTGGACATGGAAATCGCATCGAAAGGGTCTCGCCAGTGAAGGTGCTGCGCGACTGAACCGGCCCGGCGGATGGAAGGGAGCGCGGGAGGGCCGCGGCGTGCGAGGTTGTGGGGAAGGTCCCACCCAGGGGCGGGGATCGAAAACGATGGTCCGGACCGCCGCTCGCACGCGCGAGCGGCGGGTATCACCGCCAGCCGTCAGCAAATCCCGCGAAGGGACGGAAGGCTACCAGTCGTCCCCGTACTCGCGGCGGTTGCCGCCGCGGTTGCCGCCGCCGCCGCCACCCCAGCCGCCGCTGTCGCGGCCGCCGCCCCCGCGGTTGTAGCCGCTACCGCCGCCGCCCGCCCGGTCCGCGTAGCCACCACCGCCGCCGTAGCCGCCGCTCTGCCCGTACCCGCCGCCGTAGTCGCGGCCGGGGCCCTCGCCGTAGCCGCCGCGGTCCGCGCCGTCGGCGGGCTGGCCGCCCTCGGGCGCGTCCAGGCGCACCAGGTTGGCGGCCTTGAGGCCCTTGGGCTCTTCGATCACGTCGAATTCCACCCGCTCGCCCTGCTCGAGCGTCTTGAAGCCGCGTCCGGAGATGCCGCTGTGGTGAACGAAAATGTCGGTGCCGTCCTCACGCGTGACGAAACCGAAGCCCTTCTCCTGCGAGAACCACTTGACCGTTCCTGATGCGCGTGCCATGGGACGTTGCTGGGTGGGGGGACCGGTGGAGCAAAAGGACGCCTCTCGCGTGCCGCACAGATCGTTCCCGTCGCAGGCCGCCAGGCGCACCGTACCCCCGGCCGATTCGCGCAGGTTGCGCTCAGCCGCGCAGTTGCGCCGTTGCAGAGGGAATTTCGGCGGAACGTGCGTGTCCGCATCCGCCCCCAACCGGCCGTCCCCTTCCGCTCCGACCGGGGCACGGATGCCCCGCACCTGGCCCGCGCCCGCCACGCTGGCCCGGCCGCCCGCCGCGCGGTACACTCCCCGCGCCGCCCCGCGCGGCCGCCTCCGTCGCATCACCGCGCAACCCGGATGACCGACTCGTTCCCGTTCTGGCTGGCCGCGCTCGTGGCCGTCCTCCACCTCGCCTCGTTCATCGAGCTGGCGCGGGGAGGGCGCACGCTGAAGCACCTGCACCAGCTGCCGCCCGGCGACCCGGGAAAGATCCCCTCCGTCTCCATCGTGATCGCCGCGCGAAACGAGGAGCGGGGGATGGAGCCCGCGCTGCGGTCGGTCCTGGCGCTGCGGGGGGAGCGCATCGAGGTGATCGTCGTCGACGACCGCTCCGACGACGCCACGGGCGCCATCCTGGACCGGATGGCCGCCGCGAACCCGCGCCTGCGCGTGGTGCACGTCACCGAGCTGCCGCCGGGGTGGCTGGGAAAGAACCACGCGCTCTGGCTGGGCGCCCGCGCCGCGCGGGGCGAGCTGCTGCTGTTCACCGACGCCGACGTGGTGATGGCGCCCGACACCCTGCTCCGCGCCGCCGCCTACCTGCAGCGCGAGGGGCTGGACTTCGTGGCCGCCGCGCCGCGCGTGGTCATGCCGGGCGTCCTGCTGCAGACGTTCGGCGTCGTCTTCACCATCTTCTTCTCCCTCTTCACCCGCCCGTGGAAGGCGCGCGATCCGCGCAGCAGTGCGCACATCGGCATCGGCGCGTTCAACCTGGTGCGGGCCGACGCGTACCGGCGCATGGGGACGCACCAGGCCATCGCCATGCGCCCGGACGACGACCTGAAGCTGGGCAAGCTGGCCAAGAAGCAGGGCTTTTCGCAGGAGTTCGTGATCGGCGCGGAGCAGATCTCGGTGGAGTGGTACCACTCCGTGCGCGAGACCGTGCGCGGGCTGCGGAAGAACGGCTTCGCGGGGGTGGACTACCGGCTGTGGATGGTGATCGGGGCCACCCTCATGCAGGTGCTGCTCTACCTCTGGCCGTGGGTGGCGGTGTGGGTGACGGAGGGGTGGACGCGGGGGCTGTACGCCGTGGCCATCGGCATCATGCTGCTGATGTACGCCGGCTCGGCCGCCGCGCAGGGGTCGCCGGTGTGGCGCGGGGTGCTCTTTCCGCTCGCGTCGATCCTGTTCCTGGTCGTCGTGTGGAACGCGACGCTGTACGCGCTGGTGAACCGCGGCATCGAGTGGCGCGGCACGCACTACCCGCTGGACGAGCTGCGCGCGAACCGGGTGTGATCCGCGATCCTGGAACGCAGCTGTCCGAGGGAGCACCCACTCGGGCCAGCATGCCAGAGCCGGGAAAAGAAGGCCTCGCGCACAGTCAGCGGAGTGAGCATGCCTCCTTCGTGCCTCGGCGGCACGGGCACACACGCGTTCATTGTGCGGGTCCTGATAGACTCGCTCGCGCGTGGTGCTATGGGTGTGCTCGGTCAGCGGCGGCTTCAGCCGCTCGGCGTGCCCGCGCGGCGAAGCCCTCCCCGCGCACCGCGAGGAGGGCTTCGTCGTTCCGGGAAAGAGCAGCCGCCGCTATTCCCTATTCCCTATTCCCTATTCCCTATTCCCTGTTTCCCCGCCCGGCCCGCTGCTGCGCCAGCTGCACGGCGTTGTACAGGTTCACCACGCCGCCGGTGTCCGACAGCTCGGAGAAGGGCACGCGCTCGCCCTCGGTGCCGGGGCGGGCGGTCTGCGCGTCGTTGCGGGTGGCGCTTTCCAGGATGATCTGGCGCAGCTGTGCGGTGGTGAGGTCCGGGAAGTACGCCAGCAGCGTGGCGGCCACGCCGGTCACCACGGGGGCGGCCATGCTGGTGCCGTCGTTGCGGCCGTACTTGCCGTCCGGCGTGGTGGAGAGGATGGAGACGCCGGGCGCGAACACGTCCACCATCCCGCGGCCGTAGTTGCTGAACGGCGCCGCCAGGTCCTCGGCGTGCCACGACGAGGCGCCCACCTCGATCCAGTTGGCCGCCCGGCCGCCGGAGGCGAAGTTCTGGTTGGGGAAGTTGCCCTCCTGGTTCAGGTCCGCCCCGTCGTTCCCCGCGGCGTGCACCAGCAGCACGCCCTTGCTCTCCGCGTAGCGCACGGCCTCGTCCACCACGCTCTTCT
>DASTNU010000781.1:0-3147 GCA_035720605.1 Longimicrobium sp.
ATGCCCCGTAGTCTGACACAGTCGCGCTAATGGCAAGTGCGAATTCGTCTCCATCCTCGGTTGTGCCATGGGGTCAGACCCGCAGGGTCTGACCCCGTCAGAACTGATACCGCCGCAGGCCGCCGTCGACGGGAATGACGGTGCCGGTGATGTGGCGCGCGTACTCGGAGCAGAGAAAGACCACCACGTTCGCCACGTCCTGCGGGTCGCCCAGGCGGCCCAGCACGGCCCGCTCGCGCGCGTTGTCCAGGATCTCCGCGGGCACGCCGCTGGTGAGCCGCGTGGTGCGGATGTACCCCGGCGCCACCGCGTTCACGTTCACGTTGTTGGGCCCCAGCTCCAGCGCGGCGCTGCGCGTCAGGCCCAGCAGGCCGGCCTTCGACGCGCTGTAGTTGGCCAGGCCGAACTCGCTGCGAATGCCGTGCACCGACGACACGTTGACGATCTTGCCGTCGTGCTGCCGGCGAAAGAGCGGCGCCACCGCGCGGATCATGTTGAACGCGCCGGTCAGGTTGGTGTCCAGCACCGACCGCCACTGCTCGTCCGAAAGCCGCCAGAGCGCGCGGTCGCGTGCGATCCCCGCGTTGTTCACCAGGATGTGGACGGCCCCGAACTCCTCGTGCGTCTGCTGGACGAAGCGGTCCACCGCGTGCGAGTCGCGCACGTCGCACTCCTCGCAGCGCACCGTGACCTCCAGGTGGCGGATCTCGCGGGCGGTGTCTTCCGCCTCCTCGCGCATTCCGCTGCCGCCGTCGTACGAGAAGTAGTTGAAGGCCACGTGCACCCCGTGCCGCGCGAAATCCAGCGCGATGGCCCGGCCGATCCCCGTGGCCCCGCCGGTGACGATGGCCACCCGGCCGCGCAGCCCGGCGCCGTACTTCAGCGACTTGGGCTGCGTCTCCTCGACGATGTCTTCCAGCAGCTGTTCCACGGCGTCGCTCTCGCCGCGGATGATCGTCCCGGGAAGGCTTGGAAGGGGCTGGTAGGCAGCCCGGGTCGGGTCGGTTGCGCGCGGCTCGTCTTCGCGGGGATCGCGACGGGGCATTCCGGCGACCGGGGTGTGGGGGTGCGATGAGGCTGCGGGCGGTGCCGCATTCTACCGTCCGCCTGGCGGCCGGGGCAAGCGCGTCGCGCGCCCGCCGGACGCTCCGGACGCACGAGGGGCAACTTTCGTGCTTGGTGGGAAAGGGGGGTGGGAGCCTGGGAGCGATGGATGATGCGGCCGGCACGCCGCCGGCCTCCACCAAATGCGGAGGGCGCGGAGACCATGCTCGTCTCCGCGCCCTCCGCGTTTACGGGCCCCGGCAGCTGACGGCGCACGGGCCCACCTTCAACCTCCCGGGATTCAGGCGACCCGGCTGCAGACCTCGTACACGCAGGTGGGGGCGATGCAGACGCAGCTGCAGTCGGAGTGGGTATTGCTGCTCGCGGCACCCACCTTCTCCAGCGCATCGTTCGTCGCGAACGACTCCACCTTCAGGCTTTCGGGGCTCAGGCGCATGGCGTTTTCCTCCGTGCAGGGGTTGCCGCGAGTGCACGCCGGATGTTCGGCGTGACGACTCCCAAGCTATGCAGATGATGGCTGGAAGTAAATGGCGATGGTCGGTGGCGCAGAGATCACGACGGGGCGTTTTGGCGCCCGGATGTGGTGCGATAAGGGCTGCGGACCGTGCCGAATCCCACCGTCGCGGTGGGCGGTGAGGCGCATTCGGTACGCGTCACCTCTCTCCCGCGCAGTTTGCGGCGGAGAGGCCGAGAGAGGGGCCGTCCGCCGACGCAGCTCGATGCTGATCGAAGCTCCATGAACCCGAGACGACGACGGGCCCCGCCGCACCGCGACGGAGCCCGTACATCCAGCCACCAAGGCTTCCTGTCCCCTGTAACCTGTAACCTGTCCCCTGTCCCCTGGCCGTTCAATCCGGGCTCGCGTCGTAGTTGTCGATCTGCGCGCGCTGCAGCTTGCCGCTGTAGTCCAGGTAGCAGACCTTGGTCTCGCTGTAGAACTCGTACACCTCCCAGCCGCCCTCGCGGTGGCCGTTCCCCGTCTGCTTCACCCCGCCGAACGGCAGGTGCGCCTCGGCGCCGATGGTGGGCGCGTTCACGTAGGTGATGCCGTTGTCCAGGTCCTGGAAGGCGCGAAAGCTGGCCACCGCGTCGCGCGTGTAGATGGACGAGCTCAACCCGTACTTCACTTCGTTGTTGATGCGGATCGCCTCGTCCAGCTCGCCGAAGCGGATGACCGAGAGCACCGGGCCGAAGATCTCTTCCGTCGCCAGCCGCGAGCCGGGCTTCACGTCGGTGAAGATGGTGGGCTGGAAGAAGAAGCCGTCGTCCAGCCCGTCGCCGGTGGCGCGCTCGCCGCCCAGCGCCAGCGTGGCCTCGCCCTGCCCGATCTCCACGTACTCCTCCACCTTCTGCCGGCTGGCGTCGTGGATCAGCGGGCCCACGTCCACGTCCTTCTCCAGCCCGTAGCCCAGCTTGAGCCCCTTCGCGCGCTCGATCAGCCGCTCCACGAAGCGGTCGTGGATGGTGTCCTGCAGCAGCAGTCGGCTGGTGGCGGTGCAGCGCTGCCCCGTCGTGCCGAACGCGCCCCACAGCACGCCGTCCAGCGCCAGCTCCAGGTCCGCGTCCGCCATCACGATCTGCGCGTTCTTGCCGCCCATCTCCAGCGACAGGCGCTTGTGCATCCGCCCGCACTGCTGGGCGATGATGGAGCCCGTCTCCGTCGACCCCGTGAAGGAGATGACGGGGATGCCGGGATGCTCCACGATCGCGGCGCCCACCACCTCGCCCAGGCCGTGCACCAGGTTGACGACGCCCCTGGGGATCCCCGCCTCCTCCAGCACCTCGATCAGCAGCGCCACGGTGTGCGGCGTGTCCTCCGCCGGCTTGATCACCACCGTGTTCCCGCAGACCAGCGCCGGGAACATCTTCCAGGTGGGGATGGCGAGCGGGAAGTTGAAGGGAGTGATGAGCCCGCAGACGCCGATCGGCCGGCGGTAGCTCATCGCCCACTTGTTGCGCAGCTCCGACGGCACCGTGTGGCCGAAGAGGCGGCGGCCCTCCACGCCGGCGTAGTAGGCCGTATCGATCCCCTCCTGCACGTCGCCGCGGGTTTCCTGCAGCGTCTTGCCCATCTCGCGCGTG
>DASTNU010000782.1:0-8623 GCA_035720605.1 Longimicrobium sp.
ATGAGCACGGCGTTGGGATGCATGATCTCTCCCGGAGCAGGATGGGCTAGGGTGGGCTCACATTGGACCAGTTCCCCCTCTCCGCGAGGAACGAGCGGGGAGGAGGCCGGGGGGAGGGGCCCCGGCGTGCGGCAGGGAAGCGGGATGCGCGGCAGGATGTCGGCCGCGAGCGGCGGTGCGGCGGCCGGGACGACGGGCCGCCGCGCCGCCCGTGCTTACTGGATGCGAAGTCCCAGGCTGATCGACCGCGAGGTGAGCGTCTCGCCCTGGAAGCGGGGCAGCACCGCGCCCTGCAGCGCGGCGACCAGCGAGACGTGGAACAGCGCCGGCGTCGCGAGATCCAGCCGCCCCTGCAGCCCCAGCGTGCCGCCCTCCTCCGCCGCGAAGACGGCGGGTCCGGCCAGCAGCCGCGCGTTCGCCCTCGCCGCCGAGCCGAGCTGCACCCCGCCCATCACGCCCGCGGAAATGAAGACGGGAAAGCCGGGGGCGCAGAGTCCCGCGGGCGTGCTGATGCAGTCCAGGTCGCCGGCGATGGGGCCGTGCACACCCGCCGTGATCGCGGCGACCAGCGTCCCTGCGGGAGCCGCACGTACCTGCTTCGCGAGCAGCAGGTCGAGCGCGATGCCGTCGCGCTCGCTGTAGCCGCCGCCTCCGCCCGCGCTGAAGCCCAGCGACGTCTCGAACGAGGTGCCGGCCCCCTGTGCATCCGCCCGCGCCGGCAGCATCGCGCCGCACGCGCAGGCGAAGAGGAGAACGAGGACACGCGTCATGGAAAGAATCCGGATCACCGGGTGAGGATCAGGCCGCGATGCCTGCGGATGGGGAAGGCTGCGGCGGGAGCGTACCGGAGAACGGACGATCCCCGCCGCTCGTGACGCCCCGGCTGCAAGTGTGCCCCGGAAATTCAGACCTTCGAGTGCTGCGTCTCGACGGTGCGGGTGCCGTCGGAATGGGGTGTCAGGTGCATGTCGCCGAAGATGTGCGGCGCTTCCGCGGTCAGCACCTCCAGCACGGCCGCGGCCAGCTTGCGGATCTCCACGTCGGCGCTGGCGCTGCCGCGCATCTCCATGAAGTGCCGCCACGCCCGCGCGTTGCCGGTGACGACGATCTTGGTCTCCGCGCAGTTGGGCAGCACCGCGCGGGCGGCCTGCCGTGCGCGCTTCTTCCGCATGGTTGCGGGCCCGTGGTCGCCCACCTGGTTCGCCATCTCGTCCAGCAGCGCGCGATACGCGTCCAGCCCCTGCTCGCACGCCTCCGACCAGATCTCGTACGCCCGCGTCCCCTCCGTGATCTCCGGCGGCACGACGAACGCGATGTTGGACTCGTCTACGTACCTCTGGCTTAGCTGACTGAATCCAAATCCCGCACGGTGGCGGATAAGCTCATGCGTGAGCGACCGGCTGATGCCCTCCAGCAGCAGCGTCCACACCGCGTGCTCCAGCACGGAGCCGTGCTTGGTGGTGAGGATGTTGCCGAGGTACGCTTCGTTGGTGGTACGGCCGGGAATGCTCTTGTGCCCGCCTTCCAGTCCCGCGTCCGCGCCAAAGCTCAGGTAGCACAGCCGCCCCGCGAACTCGGCGACCACCTCACCCGGGACGTCGCTGTCGCTTTCCCAGCGGATGTGCTCGGGATAGACGAACTGCTGGCGCGCCAGGACGGTGACGCGCGGCTCGCGGATGATCTGCATCGGGAAGGCGCCTGCTTGGAGGGTGGACGATCCGGCGCCGACAAGCTAGGCCGTCCGCCCGCGCGAGTGCAAGGCGCGGGAACGCCCTCGCCCCGGCCGCGCGCGCATCCTATTATCCGCGGGATCGAAAGCCTGGAAACGGCGGAGCGAAGGAACGGATGCGCATTGCGTCGATGCTTTCCAGCGCCACGGAGATCGTGTACGCGCTGGGGCTGCAGGACCACCTCGTCGGCATCTCGCACGAGTGCGACTGGCCGCCGCAGGCGCTGCGCCTGCCGCGCCTCAGCCGCTCGCGCTTCGATCCCGCGGGCCTCGGCAGCGGCCAGATCGACGCGGAGGTGCGGCGCTGCATGCTGGAGTTCGGCAGCGTCTACGAGGTGGACGTGCAGGCGCTGCGCGAGGCGCGGCCGGACGTGATCCTCACGCAGGCCGTCTGCGAGGTGTGCGCCGTCCCCACCGGGTCCGTCGATGCCGCCGTCGCGGAGCTTCCCTGGCAGCCGTCCGTCGCCTCGCTGGACGCGCACACGCTGGAGGGCATCCTGGCCACCATGCGCCAGGTCGCGGACGCCGCCGGCCACCCCGCGCGTGGCCAGGACGCGGTCGCGCGGCTGCGGGAGCGCGTGGACCGGGTGCGCGAGGCGGTCGCGGACCGTCCGCGGCCGCGGGTGCTGGCGCTGGAGTGGCTGGACCCGCCGTTCGCGCCCGGACACTGGGTGCCGGAGATGGTGGAGATCGCGGGCGGCGACAACCTGGTGGGCACTGCCGGCTCGCATTCGCTGGAGATCCCCTGGTCGCAGGCCGAGGGGCTGGATCCCGACCGCCTGCTGCTGGTCCCCTGCGGCTACGCGATGGAGCGTGCGCGGCGGGATGCGGACGAGGCACGCGGCCGCCTGCGCTGCCTGGCCGCCGCCGCGATCGACGCCGGCCGCGCCGCCGTGGGCGACAGCGCGTACTTCAGCCGCTCCGGCCCGCGCGTGGTGGACGGCATCGAGGCGCTCGCCGCCTGGCTGCACCCGGACGCTGGCCTTCCGCCCCCGGACGCGCGTATCCTGCAGGGCTGGCGATAAGAGGCTTTCCGGCTTCCGGATTTTTCCGACGCGTGATCGAATTCTCCTCTCCCCCACGCAGTTTGGGGGGGAGAGGCCGGGAGAGGGGGGCGACTGCGGCACGCCCGAAGCCCGGATTCGCGCGGGCCAATGCGGCGCGGCGCTTGCAAATGCGCGCCGCCGCGGCAGTTGTGCGCGAGGGTCCAACCTGGTTTCTACGCTTCAGCGAGAGGGCTGCCATGCGACTTCCCACCCGCGTTCACGGAATGCTGGACTACCTGCTGGGCGCGCTGCTGATCGCCTCGCCGTGGGTGTTCGGCTTCGGCGCGGGCGGCGCGGAAAGCTGGGTGCCGGTGGCGCTGGGCGCCGGCATCGTGCTCTACAGCCTGCTCACCGACTACGAGCTGGGCGTCGTCAAGCGCCTGCAGATGCCCGTCCACCTGCTGCTGGACGCAGTGGGCGGGCTGCTGCTGGCCGTCTCGCCCTGGCTCTTCGGCTTCGACACGCTCGTCTGGACCCCGCACGTGGCCCTGGGCCTCGCGCAAGTCGCCATCGCCGCCGTCACCAACACCGTCCCGGGCTATGACCGTCGCCGCCGAACGGCAGCCTGACGAGATCGTCGATCCCCTCTGCGAAGACGCCACCGCCGCAGAGCCGCGGTCGCGCATCTACGCCTACGCCGAGACCGACACCGGGGTGCACGCCGTGGCCGTCCCCCACGCGCTGGACGTCATCCGCCGCGGCCGCAAGGAGCGCCGGGCCGAAGACCCGCCGCTCGTGTGGATCGACATCGCCGCCCCGGGAGAGGTGGAGGGCGAGTTCCTGCGCAAGGAGCTCCGCTTCCACCCGCTGGCCGTGGAAGACACCGTCCGCGGCCGCCAGCGCCCCAAGATCGACCGCTATCCCGGCTACTTCTTCCTGGTGATGTACGCCGCGCGCATCAACCCCGACCGCGGGCGGATGGCGCTGAACGAGCTGCACGCCTTCATCGGCGAGAACTACGTGGTCACCGTGCACGACCACCGCATCGACGAGATGAAGGAGGTGCTGGCCCGCTGGCGCGCGGCGCCGGACCGCTTTCGTGCGCCGGGCGTGCTGGCCCACGCGCTGGTGGACCTGGTGGTGGACGGCTATTTCCCCGTGCTGGACCACTTTTCCGAGCGCGTGTCGGAGCTGGAGACGGGGGTGATGCAGGGCGATTCGGGCGAGGGGATGCAGACCATCCTGTCCATGCGGCGGGAGCTGGCGCTCTTCCGGCGGATGGTGGGCCCGGAGCGCGAGCTGATCGGCTCCATCCTGCGGCGCGACATCCCGTTCCTGCAGCCGGACATGCTACCCTACTTCCAGGACGTGCACGACCACGCCATTCGCGTGGCCGAGGAGATCGACACCCTGCGCGACCTGCTGAACGGGGCCATGGAAGGGCAGCTCTCGCTCGCCTCGCACCAGCTGAACGAGACGCTGCGGGTGATGGGCGCGTGGTCCATCATCCTGATGGCGATGGCCTGGATCGCCGGCATCTACGGGATGAACTTCGACGTGATGCCCGAGACCCGGTGGCGGTACGGCTACCTGTGGGCGCTGGGGTTGATGGGAATCGTCTGCGGGATCCTCTTCGTGTACTTCAAGCGGCGGAAGTGGATCTGACGCAAGCCGCCGCCCCAGGACGAGGATTCACTTCCACGGGCGAGAACACTCGTGCTGTTCATGCAGTTGAAGCCCCGCGCAGTTTGCGGGGCTTTCCGCGTTGTTGCGGCGGGTTCACCCGCTCAGGCCGGGGCCCGGCCCATCAAAAGCCCCGGCGGCCTGGATCGGCTACCGGGGCTGATGCATCGCGCGCGAGTCCCCGTCAGTAGATGTACACGGGGGTGCCGATGGACACGTTGCGGTACATCCACATGATGTCCTCCGCGTGCATGCGGATGCACCCGTGGCTGGCCGCGCTGCCGATGGACGCCGGGTTGTCCGTGCCGTGGAAGTAGTACCCGTCGTACATCTCCAGCTTGGCCACGCCCAGCACCCCGCGGTGCTGCCGCTGCGGGCTGCCCCAGGGCGGAATGATGACCGTGTTCCCGCTCACCGGCACGCGCCCCGCCGGGTACCCCGCCAGCGCGCCGGGCGAGGCGTTGCTCATGTCGCGCACGCTCATGCCGCGCTGGCGCGCGTACTCGATGTAGTGCCAGTTGGGCGGAACCCACACCGGGTCCAGCTCCTTGTGGGTGATGGCCATGCGCCCCCGCGGCGTCACGAACCGCTTGGTGGTGCTGCCCAGCACCAGCGTCTTGCCGCTGCCCACCGCCACCGGCGCCCTGTACAGCGTGTCCTGTCCGCGCAGGTACAGCATGCGCCGCTCCGCAAGGCTCACCACGATGTACGGGCGGTTGGCCGGGGCCAGTTCCTCCTCCTTCGCCGCCAGCCGCCGCTCCTTCTCGGCGATCTGCTGCACCCGCCGCGCCTCCTGCTGGCGCACGTGCTCCAGCGCGTGCGTGTCCTTGCGGTACGTCATCTCCGTCACCCGGCGGGTGAGCCGCTCGTTCACGGCCCAGGCCGAAGTGGCCACGAACAGTCCGGCCGCCACCGCCACGGACAGCAGCATCAGCAGCGCCGTGCGCCGGTAGTCGTGGATGATGCGCCGCACCCGCCCCTTGGGGGTGTAGTCGCGCCGCTCGGGGATGTCGTCCGGCTTGCGCGGCCTCAGCGTCGTCTCGTCTGGATCCATCGGGCCCGCTCTCCCTGCTGAAAGGTGCGCCGGTCAGTAGATGTAGACCGGCGTGTCCTCGCTCACCGCGTCGAAGATGGCGGCCAGGTCCTGCGCGCGCGCCATGAACCCCGCCGGCTTCACCGTCTCTGCCAGCGGCCCCGCGGACGGCTTGCTGTAGATCTCCGTCCCGTCGTCCAGGCGCAGCACGTAGGTGCCCAGGCCGCCGGAAACCCGCCGCTCGCTCTCCGGCGGCACGGGCTGCCCCCTGCTTACGTACACCCATTCCGGGATGGTGTACGTCGGCGTGTTCTGCTTGTCGGCGATCTTGCGCTCGCCCACCGGGCGCACCAGCCGCCAGGTGCGCCCGTCCGGCGCGCGGATGGTGCTGTCGGGGCCGATGGCGATCCTGGCGCGCCGCAGCGTGGCGCGACCCTGCCGCAGCTCCAGCATGGAGTCTTGCAGCACGATGGCCAGGTGCCGCTGGCTGTTTTCCAGCGAGCGGATGCGCATGTCGCGCCGCAGCACGGCAATGGCCAGCTGGGTGCGCTTCTGCTGGTGCTGCAGCAGCGAGTCGCGCGTGGCGCGCTGCGCCGCGGTGAGCTGCGCGTTGAACTGCTCCGTCTCCGCGCGGTAGCGCGGCACCCGCATGGCCACCACCGCGGCAGCCGCCACGAACAGCCCCACCACCGCGAGCGTGCCCCAGAAGAACAGCGGGTGCTCGCGGCGCAGTCCGCGGTTCGTGGGGCGTGGTTCGCTCATCGTGCCGTCCGTCCGGTTGAACGTGGAGACCAGAGGCCACCCCCGTCTCGCAAATGACGTTCCATCCATACGTTAGTTTACGAACCGCAACGTGTTGCGGAGGACGAAAGTGCGAAAGTGCGAGAGTGCGAGAGTGCGTGAGTGCGTGAGTGCGTGAGTGCGTGAGTGCGTGAGTGCGCGAGGCGCCTATATGCCCGGGGAACAGTCATTCCGAAGGAGGCGCCGCGCCCTGCTTGGCTGCGGCTGATTGCCTGGCGCCGACTGAGGAATCTACTTGCCCCACCTGGGAGCAAGCTCGGCTCGATGCTGATGGTGGACGTATGGCCTTCCACCCGCGGCAACCCGGTGCGAGGGTGGTCGTGGTGGCGTCCGGCGGGGTGTGGCGCCATCTTCTCCGCCGGTGACAGCAAGGGAGAAAGAGGAGACGATGCAGCGTTCGTTCTGGATGCTGGGGTGCCTGTTCGCGTTCCTGGCCGTGGCGGCGGGGGCGTTCGGCGCGCACGCGCTGCGGGCCCGGCTGGGCACGGAGATGCTGGCCGTGTGGGAGACGGCCGCCCGATACCAGATGTACCACGCCCTCGCCCTGCTCGCGGTGGCGATGGCGGCCGCGCGCTGGCCCGCCGGCGGGTGGGCGACGGCGGGGTGGCTCTTCACGGCCGGAATCGCCATCTTCTGCGGCAGCCTGTACCTGCTCGCGCTCACCGGCACCCGCTGGCTGGGGGCGATCACGCCGCTGGGCGGGCTGTGCTTCCTGGCGGGGTGGATCGCGCTGGCGCTCGCGGGGCGCGCCGCCGCCGCGGGGTAGGCCGTCCTCCGGGCAGGACACGATTCGTCCGCCCCCCGGAACGTTTGAGGTGGAAGAGACGTGCGGGAAAATCTGCAACAGGTTGATACGGAACAGGTTGACCTGACGGTGGGCCAGGGGCGCAAGGTTTGCCTGCTCACCTGCTGCTCACCCAAGGTTCTTCCCGAGCTCCGGATGTCCCCATGAACCGACGCCTGTCTGCACTGCTGATCCCGCTGGCGCTCGCCGGCTGCGCCAGCGCCGCCCGCGAACCCGCCGACGGCGGGCTGCGCGCCCGCATGTACCACAGCGACTACGGCGTGCGCCTGGCCCTCAGCGAGCCCGCCCACGTCGCCATCTTCGAGGTGGTGCCGGGAGAGCGCGTGTCGCTCTTCTACCCCGCGGTGGAGAGCGACCCCTCGCACATCGCTGCCGGGCGCTCCACGCTGCACCCGGGCGGACGGCGCGTACGCGCGTTCCCCGCCTCGAACTACGGCCGGCAGGCGCCGCTGCTGTACATGATCGCCTCGCGGCACCCGCTGGACGACGCCCTCATCCGCGACATGCAGGAGGGGCTGGGGAGCATGCTGTCCCAGTCGTTCCGCTCCAACGACCCCGCGGAGACCATGGAGTACCTGGCGTCGCTGGTGGTGCCGGTGAACCTGCCGGAGTCGGAGTGGGCCACGGACGTGCTCTCCCGCTACCCCGGCGGCCGGTTCGCCGGCACCCCCGGGAGCGATGCCAGCCGTCGCGCCTGCCGCAGCGGCCAGGGCGACGGCGACTACAGCTGCCTGACCCCGGCCCAGCAGGCCGGCCGGCAGCAGCCGCCCCCGCTCCCCGGCGGTGGCAGCCCCAGCCCTGCTCCCAGGGGACGCGAGAACTGATCGCCGAGAACCGCACCGCACCCCGCCGCCCGATGCGGCGGGGTTGCATGTTTACTGGTCTAGGCAGATGACCGCTGTCGAATCGCCGCACTCGCCGTCCGTCCCCGAGGAAGGACACCGTTTCGTCCGCCGCTCGCAACAACCGGCGCGGCGCCGGAACGCGGCTCCATCTGCAACTCGTTGATGTAGAAGAAGTTTGATTCGACGCGTGCCCGCGGTGCGCGGCTTGCCGGTTCGAAATGCCGCTCACCGCGGCTCTCTCCCGAGCTCAGGACACTCCCATGAACCGACGCCTGTCCGCGCTCCTGGTTCCGCTGGCGCTCGCCGGCTGCGCCACCTTGCCACGCGGCTCTGCCGACGAGGGCCTGCGCGCCCGCATCTCCTACGACCGCCAGGGTGTGAATGTCACCGTGAGCGAGCCTGCCCACCTGGCCATCGTCGAGGTGGTGCCCGGGCGGCGCGTCTCGCTCCTCTACCCGGCACCGCCGGAGGACGTGCCCTATCCCGTTGCCGTCTCGCGGAACAGGCTGCATTTCCCCGGCTGGACCCTGTTCAGCTTCTCGGTGGTCTCCGGACGGCGGTCGCGGGCGCCGCTGATGTACATGATCGCCTCCCGGCACCCGCTGAACGAGGATCTTCTCCGCGACATGCAGGCGGGGTCGGGCACGCTCCACACCGAGCTGTTGCGCTCCAGCGATCCCGCGCGGACGATGGAGCTCCTGGCGTCTGCGGTGGTGCCGGGACAGCCGGAAGCGGACTGGG
>DASTNU010000783.1:0-3533 GCA_035720605.1 Longimicrobium sp.
CCTGCCTGGGTTCTCACACATTCATGCCGTGACTATGGAGCGCAGCCAGGCGGGCGCGCTGCATCGCACATAATTCCCATTACCCAGGGCCGGCGCGCCAGGTATTCGCAGAGGCACGCTCTGAAGGCTGGTTCTCCACACTGCCCGGAGCGCGTCTATCGAGAAATCAATATCGATTTCCATGAGAATTCCGCCATTCGTGTCGCCGCCATTTTGTAGCCGGTAGGTCCAATATCGAGGTGCCGGTGGTGCTGACAAATTCTCGCGATCAATCCGGAAAGTCGTGTTGGGCGGTGGGAGATGGACGACAGTCTGTATGGGAGCCTGATTGGCCACGCACGAGTTCTCATTGAACAGGTTGATCACGGAATTGAGGTTATCCCGCACACTTTGGGTAGTGCAGGTCAACTGCTTGGGGACATTGGCCGTAATGGGCGTGCACAGGTATGGGTCACCCGAGGTGTTCTTGATGTCGAAGGCGATATGGTCGAGTTGCAACAGTAACGGCCTGACCAAGGCCATACCTCCGTCATCCACGTTGTGCGGCGCCCAAGCCTCTGCCCCGGAGTCGCGCTCACCGAGCCAGCGCTTGAGCTCCCCATCGTTCTTCACGGCATCCAGCCGGTTGCGGTATCCTGCCGATACACCATCCGTTTTGCCCCACAGGTATCCCTCAATGGATGCGATATATCCTCGCACATTGGCTGCGCTGAAGGGATTGATCGTCAGGAAATCAACATTGCTCAGTCGAATTTTCACTGCAGGTGATGCATTAGGCATGAGAGGTCTCTCCTGTTCAAGAACGTTGTACCGTACGCGGGTCGGTCAGGATATGTGCCTCCGAAGTGTAACTGGTTGCCGTGTACCCCGCGGGACCGATCACCTGTGGCTGCCGCGATGTTTGTCCAGCGGCCTAACTCGTTGTTCAGTGGACCGCATTCCGCCCAACGCGCAAGGCGATTCGTGTTCTCCTTTTGTCAGGAGCACGCATCGCGCTGCGGGGTGCACCTCGCGCATGGCCGAAACCGCTCCAATTCAGACAATACTCATCCACTCGAACGTCAAGCGCCAGTAAATCGCACTCACGCAATCCGATGCGTCGTATGCTGCGATGCGTGACGCGGATATGTACGCGCGGTAGCGGGATAGCCCTCTTGTTCGATGCGTTATCCGGAAACCACGCGGCCGCCCAAGCCCGTTCAGCATCCTCCAGCCCCCGAGAGGGCCGCCGCAAGAACCTGTCCGGGACCGGCTAGGGCGTGCCCCCCGCAATAGCGGGGGTCGGGCTTCGCGCGCAGTAGGGCGACACACAACGTCGCCCAACTGCGCCGGGCTGTCTGTTGTGCGGCCCTCCGGGCGCGAATCCCTCACGCAAGCGCCCGCCGGGGGGTGCTCGGGGTATCACAAGCGCAGTCGTGCCGCGTAACCCCAGCAACGGCCCCCGCTTGTCCAGCCATAGCGCAGCACCCGCCGTCCTCCTGCCGCCCCCCCACCCGGCAACCTAGCCCACCGGCCCCGGCAGCGTAAATCTCTTCCGGGGCGCAGTTTAGAAGGTGCGAGAGCAGGGCAGGCGGCAAATCGTAGTGCTAGCACGGAGTCAACGGAGTCAACGGAGTGGAGTTAACGGAGTAAAATCAAATTCTTTTAACTCCGTTGACTCCGTGTGTGGCCCATTCTTTAAGGCTCTGGAATTACGAACCTACCGGCTTCACGGATAGAGCAGGAACGAGAGCACGGCGCCGTAGAGGGCGCCGACGAGCACCTCCAGCGGGGTGTGGCCCAGGAGCTCGGCAAGGCGTTCGGGGTCGATCTTGTGGTGCTCGCGCAGGTCCTCCACCAGGCGGTTGAGCATGCGGGCCTGGTGGCCGGCGGCGCGGCGGATGCCGGTGGCGTCGTACATGGTGATGACGGAGAAGAACGCCGCCACCGCGAAGACCGGGGAGCTCCACCCGCTGCCGATCCCCACCGCCACGCTCAGCGCCGTGACCGACGCAGAGTGCGCGGACGGCATCCCGCCCGTCCCGATGAGCCGCGTGAAGTCCGGCCGGTGCCGCCGGAAGATGGTGCGGGTGAACTTGAACGCCTGCACGCTGAGCATCGCCAGCAGCGCCAGCGCCAGCGGCGGGTTCCACGACAGCACCGGGGCAAAGAGCTCGCGCAGCGCGCTCATCGCCCCCGCTCCACCACGTAGGCCGCCAGCGCCTCCAGCTCCGGCGAGCGGATGCCGGCGTCGTGCAGCGCGTCTACCGCGCGGTCCATCCGCTCGCGCGCCATCTGCCGCGCGCGCTCCAGCCCGAAGAGCGAGGGATAGGTGGCCTTTCCCGCATCGGCATCCTTCCCCGCCGTCTTCCCCAGCTCGGCGTCGGTGCGGGTGACGTCCAGCACGTCGTCCACGATCTGAAAGGCCAGCCCCAGCTCGCGCCCGTATGCCGTCAGCGCCTCCACGCGCGCCTCGTCCGCCCCCGCGGCCAGCGCGCCCAGCCGCAGCGAGACGGCCAGCAGCGCGCCCGTCTTGTGGCGGTGGATGCGCTCCAGCCCGTCCGCGTCGGTCCCGGCGTCTTCCTGCTCGGCCTGCAGGTCCAGCCACTGCCCGGCCACCATCCCCTGCGCGCCGCCGGCCCGGCACAGCTCCGCGGCCAGCCGGCCGCGCGCGGGCGCGTCCAGCCCCAGCTCGCGGGCGGCGCCGTCCAGCACCCGCACGGCCGCGGGGATCAGGGCCGCCCCCGCCAGCAGCGCCGCGCCGTGGCCAAAGGCCACGTGCACCGTGGGCCGCCCGCGCCGCAGGTCGTCGTCGTCCATGCACGGCAGGTCGTCGTGCACCAGCGAGTAGGTGTGCACCACCTCCACCGCGCACGCCAGGCGGTACACCGCCGCGGGCAGGGGATGCGGATGCAGGACGCGCCAGGCGGAGAGGCAGAGGATGGGGCGCAGCCGCTTGCCGGGCGTGGCCAGGGCGTAGCGCATGGCGTCGCGCAGGGTGGGCGGCGCGCCCGCCACCACCCCGGCGGCGACGGCTTCGAGCGCGGCGTTCACGCGGGTGCGTTCGGAGCGCAGGAACGCGTCCACGTCGAACGCAGCCGGCGGGGAGGCCATGGTCACGGTCACGGCTCGTCGGGAAAGTCTTCGAGCCGCGCGCCGCCGCTGCCGTCGTCCAGGAGCTGGCGGATGCGCTCGTCGGCGCCCTGCAGCACGCCCTCGGCAAAGCGCAGCAGCCGCACGCCCTCTTCGAACAGGGCGAGCGACTCGTCCAGCTCCAGCGACTCCCCCTCGATGCGCCCGACGATCTCGTTCAACCGGTCGAGCGCCGCCTCGAAGGTCCAGCCGGCGTGTTCGGTGGATGGTGAAGACGTAGTCATCAGAATATCCAGCCCCGGATTTCTCGCGATCAAAGCAGAGTCAGTGCCGCACGCCGGGGGAGCCCCTCCCCCCGGCCCCCTCCCCGCTCGTTCCTCGCGGAGAGGGGGAGAACCGCAACTGCGAACAGCGTCGCGCTACGCGCGGACCCCTCACCCCCGGCCCCTCTCCCGCAAACT
>DASTNU010000784.1:0-4532 GCA_035720605.1 Longimicrobium sp.
GGGCGGTACGACATGGTGTGCCCCGCCACCACCGCGTGGGAGCTGCACCGCCGCTGGCCCGAAGCGTCGTTCCGCGTGGTGCCGCGGGCGGGGCACTCCGCGCTGGAGCCGGGGATGACGGACGCGCTGGTGCGCGCCACCGACGAGCTCCGCGAGGGGCCGGCCGCCGATCCACCCTCGCCCCTTGATTCTTTCCCTCGACCCGCGGCGAAACGATGATCACGGGAGCAGCCTCAGGGCCGCACGACCTGGTAGGCGTGGGCTTCGGACCGTCGGGGCTGGCGCTGGCGGTGGCCTTCGACGACGAGGGGCCGCCCGCGGACGCCGTGTTCCTGGAGCGGGGCGAGGGCTTTGCCTGGCACGAGGCGATGCTCATCGAGGGCGCGCGGCTCCAGGTCAGCTGCCTCAAGGACCTGGCCACGCTGCGCGACCCGTGCAGCCGCTTCACCTTTCTGAACTACCTGCGCTCGGTGGGGCGGCTGGACGAGTTCATCAACCTGGGCGACATGCGGCCGACGCGCACGGAGTTCAACGACTACCTGCGCTGGGCGGCGGCGCGCGTGTCGGCGCCGGTGCGCTTTGGCCGCGAGGTGGTGTCGGTGGAGCCGGAGCCGGGGACGGAGGACGGCGCCGTGCACGCCCTGCGGGTGACGGCCCGCAACCTGGGGGACGGCCGCACGGAGACGTACCTGGCGCGCAACCTGGTGGTGGCCACGGGCGGGGTCCCCCGCGTACCGCCGGAGCTGTCCGTTTCGTCGGGGCGCGTGTTCCACTCGCAGGCGTTCCTGCAGCGGCTGGCGGAGTGCTACGCCGACCGCGACCGGCCCTGGCGCTTCGTGGTGGTGGGCGAGGGGCAGAGCGGGGCCGAGATCTTCGACCACCTGGCCTCGTGCTACCCGCGCGCCCGGGTGACGGCGGCGCTGCGGGGGATCGGCTACCGCCCCATGGACGAGACGCCGTTCGTGAACGAGGTCTTCTTTCCCGGCTGGGTGGACTTCTTCTACGCGCTGCCGGAAGAGAAGCGGCGGCAGATCTACCGCGACATCCGCAACACCAACTACGCCGTCGTGGACGCGGGCCTCATCGACCGAATCTACCGGCGGATGTACGACGCGCGGGTGAGCGGCGACACGGCGCTGCGCATCGTGCCCTTCCTGGAGCCGCGGGGGGCGCAGGAGACGGAGTCCGGCGTCCGCGTGGAGTTCCGCAACGTGGTGGACGGCTCCGCGACCACCATGGAGGCCGACGCGGTGATCCTGGCCACCGGGTACGTGCGCCCCGGGCGCCACCCGCTGCTGTCGGGCGTGAGCGCGTACCTGCGCACCGACGAGGCCGGGCGATACATGGTCGGCCGCGGCTACCGCGTGCAGGCCGCGCCGGGCTTTCTTCCCGGCGTATTTCTCCAGGGCCATTGCCAGGAGACCCACGGCATCTCCGATTCGCTGCTGTCCGTGATCTCCACCCGCGCCTCGGAGGTGCGCGCCGGGATCGCCGCGCGCCTGGCGGAAGAGCTCGTCCTTTCCCGCGACGGCCGTCCCCGCGCCCCGCAACCCGCCGTCGCGGAGGTGTGATCCCAGGTCCTGAGAAAGAATGCCTCACGCAGAGTCAGCAGAGGAAGCGGAGTAGTCTCTTGCACAAGGGCAAACTCTGCTCACTCCGCTGACTCTGCGTGAGGTTCTTCCTTTCCCGGACCTGGATGGATGCCGACGAGAAACGCGCGAGGACGCGGAGAAGCCATCCTCCGCGTCCTCGCGCTCTTCCCGTGATACTCGACAGCGCACTTGACGGGGCTCGAACCCGCATCCCCCGGTTCCCAATACCGGTGCTTTTTCCAGCGAAAGCGCCTCGCCGTGCGTCGAGGGCGACCTTTTCGGCGGCTGCCCTGGAGACCGCCTTCCGGTGCATCCCTCCTGCCCGCCGCGCTCTTTTGCCGGGTTTGCCGATTAAGCTACAAGTGCGTGGGTGCTGCGCCGGCTTGCGCCGGGGCCATCCGCAGGACTCCCGCGAGCACGGCGCCCGCGGGGGCCCTGCGTTCCTGCAGGGCACGTTTCCATCAGATCCAGGGCAGGTGCGCCGCGTGGCGGCGTCCATCTGATCCAGGGCAGGATCGGAGGCCCCTTGCATCCCGTCTTCCGCGCCGCGCCGTTCCATCTGATCCAGGGCAGGATCGCCGTCGGGTCTCCATCAGATCCAGGGCAGGACAGCTACGGCGCGCTGGGCCGCGCGGCTAGAAGCGCGCGCCCCGGGAGATCGCCTGCAGCTGGCGGACTGGTACCGCCAGCGCTTCCAGAGCGGACGCGGCGGCGCGCAGCGAGTGGGACACGGACTCCACTCGCGACGTCACCAGCTCCACCTGGGTCTGGAAGAGGACCTCATCGGGGGTCTGCCGTTGCCCGGAGGCCATCCCCTGGGCACGTGCGTCTTCAGCTTCCACGTGTTTACTCCCGCTGGATTGTGGTCGGGACGTGCACGCGGCGGCGGCACCCGGCCGGCCGCGGCAATTTGCGTGGAAGATCGCGGGCGGGCCGCGGGGTAGAGGGCTGCTCCTGTAGCGGGGCGCATTCACACAAACCCCCAGCGCGCAGGTGGCTCCTGGCACTTCGCTTCCGGTCAACATAAACACGGCCGGGCATGGGAGCAACGGTCACGATTTTCCGGAATCTTCCGTTCCCGCCCGCCGTGCGGATCCCCCCGGACATCGCGGCGCTCCGTGCATCGCGCCCAGGATCGTCCATCTCCACTCGCGTCTTCTCGGCCGCTTACCGCCGCTGCCTGATGGAAAATCTGCCCTGCAGCTGTCCGGCCGCAGGGGCGTGCTCCTGCCGGACGCACGACCGCCCGCAGGGGAGTCCCCTGCGGGCGGTGGGTACGGCATCCGGAGTGATCCGGTGAAAACTCCCGGCGAGGGTTCGTAACCCCCTCACCGGCAACGACCTCAGTACATGTCGCCCGTCTGCACCTCATTCCCGCAAAATGGGGGGGCAATTCTTGTAAGTACCGCGGGCGACAAAGCGTTACGCGACTCCAAGAACCTCACTACGTCCCTAGATCGCTGTCATCCCGAGGGTCATCTGCCGGTTAAATTAAACTCCCGGTGACCACCGCCCGCCCACCGGGACGGCCGTGCACCATTATGGGCATTGTGCCTACCAGCGCACTTCATAGATGTGATTGTCGGTCCCGCGATACGCAACGTGCTGGGAGTTGGGTCCCTCAACCGTAAACGCCGCAGGCCGGTCAGCGGCCGGAGGCCCTCCGGCGAACGCGGTGAGGTCCACGTGCGCGGGGGTCCCGCCACCGGGCACCCACCAGATCTCGTGCAGACGGCGATCGGCGGAGCGGTAGATGACGTGCTTCGTATCCGTGCCGGCGCTGTAGTAGGCTACGGGCGCACCGATCGCCGCGGGTGCGCCCGAGGGCGCGCTCAGGTCCCAGCCGGCAACCGGGGCGATCCCTGACCAGTACAGCTCCCACAGGTGCCCATCATTGCCGAGATAGACGATCTGATGGGTGTCGTCATGCGCCGTATAGTAGGCAAACGGATCGCCCGACGCCGGGGGTGTGCCGGCGAAGCCTGAGAGATCCTCGTGGACGACGGCACCCGTTCTCCAGTACAGGCTGCGGATGTGATTATTCCCGCCGCGATAGATGACGATGTTGTCGTCGCTGCCGTTGACGAAGGCCGAGGGTTGCCCCGCGGCGGAAGGCGCGGACGCCAACGCGGTGAGGTCTCCCCCGTACGCCACGGGAGCGACGCCCTTCCACCACAGCTCGTGGAGGTGGCCGTTGATGGTCCGGTAGATCACATGGTGGGTGTCGGAAGCGGCCGCGTAGTAGCCGACCGGGTCGGCGGTGGCGGGTGGCGCTCCCGCCGTGACGCTGAGATTGTCGTGGCCCACGGGGCCCAGCGACCAGTAGAGGCTGCGCACGGTGCCGTTCCCGCCGCGAAACAGCAGGATCACCGTGTTCCTGTTCGTGTCGACGTAGGCGTAAGGGTTTCCCTGGGCTGTCGGAGCGCCCGCGTTGGCGGTGAGATTCGTCGTGCCCGTGATTCCGTGGGCGTCACGCCATAGCTCGTGCAGCCGTCCTGACGTGTCGCGATAGGCGATGTTGTGTACGCCAAGCCCGGGGATCACACATGCCGTGGGCGCTCCCGCGGCTTGCGGCGTCCCGAACTGCGCCGAGCGATCCACGAGCCGGCGCACGGCCTTGCGGACCGTTACCGCGAATCCGCCGGGGAGCGTCTCGTCGACGGTCACCTGCAGTCCCTCGGCCGGGTTGTCGAACATCTGCCCCTTCGACAGCGCGCCGGCCGATCGCAGATCGACCTTCTGACCGCCGGGCGTGTCCTCGACCTCGTAGACAAGCACTCCCTGCTTGGGGACCATCCCATCGAACTGGTCGGTCGCGGCCCGTCCCTCCACGATGAACCGGTTCCCCGAGAGCTGCGAGGCCACTCGCACCGCGGTGACGCGGCCAAGGGGCGGGGGCTGCACCTGCCCGATCGCGTGCAGGCCCACGCTGAGCGCGCC
>DASTNU010000785.1:0-5104 GCA_035720605.1 Longimicrobium sp.
CGCGCCGAAACGGATTCAGGGTGCGGAAACCTTGCTCCGGGTGGTCGATGCCGTTCTGCAGGGGCGGGAGGTCCTGGTCACCCATGGCGGCGAGCCGCTCGGGACGATCGGTCTCCATCGCTTCGGCCCGGCGCGCGGGGCACCGCGGGCGTTGCTCGAGGCCGCGGTGCGTGACGGCTTCGACGTGCTGGCGGAGGAAGTTCGCAACCGCGACCACCTGCCATCCTGGCTCCTGAACTGATGCACCTCTCCCACCCGTCTGATCGCGAAAAGGCTGGCGCAGATGAAAGTACGGGAGGTAATCTCCATGATCACCGTCGACGGCTGGTATCTTGCTCGCATGAAGGGCAGCCATCGTATCTACAAGCATCCCTTGAAGCGGGGCCGTGTCGTCGTCGCTGGCAAGCCTGGTGAGGACGTTCCAACGGGAACGCTCATCAGCATTCTGAAACAGGCAGGGCTGAGGTAGCCATGGAATACGCAATCGTCATCGAGAAGAGCGCGACCGGCTATGGCGCGTACGTTCCCGATCTTCCCGGCTGTGTTGCGGTCGCGGAGACCGAGGTCGAGGTCAGAAAGCTGATCCGCGAAGGGATCGAGATCTACCTCGAAGACATGCGACGCGACGGCGAGGCAATCCCGGTGCCCACTTCGCGTGTCGACTACGTCACCATCGCCGAAACGGCATCGGCGGTATAACGCGGTGCGAGCGGGGCGATGTGCGCGCGAAACAGCGTTCGGCATCCTCAAACAAGCACGTCTGAGGTAGCCATGAAGTACGCGGTTGTCATCGAGCCGACCCCTACCGGATACTCGGCGTACGTGCCCGATCTTCTGGGGTGCGTCTCTGCCGCCGAGTCGGAGCCCGAGATGAGAGTGTTGCGCAGCCGGCATCCGTCACGTAGCTGAAACACATCTCGTCACAGCGCGCATCTCCAGGGTACAGCGGAATGCTGTGCCCGTTTTCCGCCCGCCAATCTTCCGTCTCCCCCGCCCCATGTCTCACCGCTTTCGCACGCTGTTCCAGCACACGCAGGACGCCGTCTGCATCGCGGACGCCGAGGGAAGGGTCGTGGAGGCGAACCCCGCGGCGGCGGTACGCTTGGGGACGGCCGCGGACGGGCGGACGGCGCACCTGCGCGACCTGTTCGCCGACGCGGAGGAGTGGGAGCGGGTGCGCGCGGCGGTGGTGGACGACGGGCAGGTGTGCCGCCGCACCATCCGGCTGCGCGATGGCGCGGGGGAGCCGGCGCCGGCGGAGCTGACCTGCGTGGCGCTGCACGATGCGGGTGGGGCGGTGCAGATCCAGGCCATCGTCCACGCGCCCGCGCAGAACGCCGCGGCCGGGGCGCTGGACGACCTGTTCGACCCGGACACGGGGATGCCCAACCGCACGGCGTTCCTGCACCACGTGCGGCGTGCGCTGGCCGGCGGCCAGAGACGGCGCATCGCCATCATCCACCTGGACCTGAACCGCTTTCAGCGCGTCAACGAGGCGCTGGGGCACGCCCGCGGCGACGAGCTGCTGTCGCTGGCCGCGCAGCGGCTGGACGCCTGCGTGCGCCCCGGCGACGTGGTGGCGCGGGCGGAGGGCGACGACTTCCTGGTGCTGCTGCACGGCGTCGGCGGACAGGTGGAGGTGATGCGCGTGGCGGAGCGAATGGGGCGCGCGCTGAGCGGCGGCTACAACCTGGGCGGGCAGGAGGTGTTCTGCGGGGCGGACGTGGGCGTGGTGCTGGCGGACGGCCACGGCGACGCCGACCACCTGCTGCGCGACGCCGAGGTGGCGATGGCGCGCGCGCGGCAGACGGGGACGCCGCAGCTCTTTGCGCGGGGGATGCAGGAGGAGTCGGCGGCGGCGGTGCGGCTGCACGCGGAGTTGCACTACGCGCTGGAGCGGGAGCAGCTGCGCGTGTTCTACCAGCCGATCGTGGGGCTGTCGGATGGCCGGGTGCGCGGGTTCGAGGCGCTGGTGCGGTGGATGCACCCGGAGCACGGGCTGGTGCCCCCGGCCGACTTCATCCCCGTGGCGGAAGAGTCGGGGCTCATCGTCCCCATGGGAGAATGGGTGCTGGAGCAGGCCGCGGAACAGGTCACGGACTGGCACGCGCGCTTTCCCGCGGACCCGCCGCTGGCGATGGGGATCAACCTGTCGCTGCGCCAGTTCGCGCGTCCGGGGCTGGTGCAGCACGTCCAGGCGGTGCTGGCGCGCAGCGGGGTGGATGCCGCCGCGCTCAAGCTGGAGGTCACGGAGAGCATCGTGATGGGCGATGCGGACGACGCCATCGCCGCGCTGCACGAGCTGAAGGCGCTGGGGGTGCAGCTGCAGGTGGACGACTTCGGCACGGGGTACAGCGCGCTCTCCTACCTGCACCGCATTCCGCTGGACGTGCTGAAGATCGACCGCTCGTTCATCGTGGCCATGGCGGCCGGCAGCAAGCACCTGGCGATCGTGCGCGCCATCATCGCGCTGGCGGCGGCGCTGGGGCTGGAGACCACGGCGGAAGGCGTGGACGACCCCGCGCAGGCCGCGCACCTGCGGGAGATGGGGTGCACCTACGGCCAGGGCTACCTGTGGGGAAAGCCGATGGAGGCGGCGGAGGCGGAGCGGCTGCTGCGGGCGTGAAAGTGCGAGAGTGTGAAAGTGCGAAAGTGCGGGAGTGCGATGTTTGACGAGGCTAGTTCAGGCTCGAGTCGTGGGCGGAGTGCTGCACCAGGAGCGGCGCCTCGGCGCGCGCGCTCTCGCCGACGCGGACGGTGAAGCGGTACACGCCGGGGGCGGGGAACTGCACGCCCACCAGCGCAAAGATCTGGTTCGCGGTGCTGAACTCGCCGGGCGGCACGCCGGGCGCCAGGATCTCGCCCTCCGCGTGAAAGAGCGCGGCGCCGTCCTCGTTCTCCATGGAGACGCGCACCGGGAAGGTCCGCCCGCTGTCGCCGTACTCCGCCTCCACGCGAAAGGCGAACACGATCTTGGGATACACGACGGGAAATTCGGCCGCGGCAATGCGGTCGAAGATCCCCATCAGGTTCAGCTTGCCTTCCTGCGAAACGTTGGCCTCGTCGGCCAGCACCGCCATCGGGATCCTCACGTCGCCCTTCTTTCGTCCTGAATCAGGAACAGCCGGGGTCGTTCGTCCGGGTCCGGCCTGCCGGCGGCACGGGCAGGCGCCGCGGGTGGTCCGCGATCCGCATCACCGTGGGCGCGCTCAGCCTCCAGGCCGGGTACAGTCGATGTCGCCCTGGCGCACGATCATGCGCTCCACCTTCGCCGTGTCCGGCAGCGCCGCCGGGTCCAGGGTGCCCGTGGGGAGAGGCGCCGTCTCCGGATGGAGGCTGAAGCTCACCCCGGGCGCGGCGGGGGACCAGACGACCACCCGCCCCTCCCCCTCCCCCCCGCACATCCGCCCGTAGCGCGCCCGCAGCGCCGCCAGCGTGCTGCCCACGCCCACGCCGGCACTGGTCTGCAGCCCCGCGGTGTCCACCACGATCCGGTGGATCCTCCCCTGCGCGGTGACGACCGTGACCGGGTGCCCGGCCAGCCGCACGGCCAGCCCGCGCTCGCGCATCCCCTCCTGCTCCCAGGTGGTGTCGCGCGCTTCCGGGCAGAGCGTCCGCACGTCCCCCGCCGTCATGTCCAGCCGCAGCGGCCCGATGCCGTAGCGGGTGACGGCCACGTCGGCCACGCCGCCGCACCCCCCGCGCACCACCTCGCTGCCGGGGCGGACGCGGATGGTGTCCGTCTCCAGCGCCGCCTCGCGGCCGTTCGCCGTCACCCACGCGCGCACCAGGAAGTGGGTCGCGCTGTCCGCCGCGTTGGACGCGCGGCCCATCGGGGCGGGCGGGGTGCGCACGGCGTGGCGGAACTCGCCGCTGGCGCCGGGGGCGAGCGAGTCCAGCGCCCAGGTGAGGCGCGTCCCCTCGCCGGACGAGAGGATGGCGGGCCGGGGCACACTGTCGGAACGGGCGGCGGCGGAGTCCGGGAGCAGCTCCACGGGCGACGCGACGAACAGGCTCACCTCCCCGTCCAGCGGCTGGTCCGTGCGGTTGACGACGGTGAGGCGCAGCGTGTCTTCCTCGTTCCACGCCCAGTCGTGCGCCACGTACAGCCGCAGCTGCACCTCGCGCGGCACCGAGTCCAGCCGCACGGGCTCGCCACCCGCCGCCGCGCCGCCGCGGTCGCGGCACGCCGACGCCAGCGTGCCCAGCACCAGCATCATCCCCACTCGCCCGAACCTCGCCGTCCGCCGCATCGTCCCTTTCCGCGTCCCGTGATCCGCCGAGTCACTTCATCACTCCATCACCCCTATCCATCCCAGCAAACATGGCGGCGCGGGGGCGCGCGCGCGAGTCCCGGTTTTGCGTGGGGGCGCGGCCATCCTCTATCTTGTGCCCCCGCGCCGCCGCCGGCGCGCACCCCGGGCCCGCGATGACAGAGCCGATGCCGGAGCAGCCGCAGGACAACCCGACCCTCAACGTCGCGCAGCGCACCCGCACCAGCACCGAGGACGAGCGGCTGCTGCAGTCGCCGGCCGAGGAGCCGCAGGTAGCGGACTTCACCCGCTCGGACCCGTGGCGGGTGTTCCGCATCATGGGCGAGTTCGTGGAGGGGTTCGACACGCTGGCGCGCACCGGCCCCGCCGTCACCATCTTCGGCTCGGCGCGCACGCCGCCGGACGATCCGTACTACGCCGCCGCGCGCGAGACGGCGCGGCTGCTGGGCGAGGCGGGGTTCGGCATCATCACCGGCGGCGGGCCAGGAATCATGGAAGCCGCCAACCGCGGCGCGAAGGACGCGGGCGTGCTCTCCGTGGGGTGCAACATCGAGCTGCCGTTCGAGCAGGGGATCAACGCCTACGTGGACGTGCCGATCAACTTCCGGTACTTCTTCGTCCGCAAGACCATGTTCGTGAAGTACGCGGAGGCGTTCATCATCTTCCCCGGCGGGTTCGGCACGCTGGACGAGCTGTTCGAGGCGATGACGCTCATCCAGACGGGGAAGGTGCGCGACTTTCCCGTGGTTCTCTTCGGCAGCGAGTACTGGCGCGGGCTCACGGAGTGGATTCGCGGCACCCTGCTGGCGGAGGGAAAGATCTCGCCGGAC
>DASTNU010000786.1:0-6110 GCA_035720605.1 Longimicrobium sp.
TGGGATAGGCGACGGACGGGACGCTTCGACTGGCATCTCGCTGCGCCCGCGAGGGGCCCTCACCCCCGGCCCCCTCTCCCGCGGAGCGGGAAGAGGGGGAGAATTCGAAGGCGCATCGCAGCATCGTGCCGGTCTCCCTCCCTGGGCTGCATGGGTAGGAGGCCCGCTGCACGCCAATCTACAACGAGCTGTCGAAGTTTATCCCCTCTCCCACGCTGTTTGTGGGAGAGGGTGCGGCTCTCAGGCCGCGGGTGAGGGCCCCCGCACTTTCCTCCGGGGCCTCGCGGCCGTACCATTCCGTCCCCCGGAACGCCGCGCGGAGAACCGCCCCCGCGGCCGGGTGTACCGGGAAGCCTCCGCCGGATCAGCGGTCCGGCTTCATGATATCCGTACCCTGCTGTGCACTGTAGCCATGTTCAACCGCGCGCGCAAAAAGCTCAAGAAGCCCCTCGACCAGCAGCACCGGGAGCTGCAGGACCAGGTGCAGGCCATCCCCTACGTCATCGAGGACTACAAGGCCAAGGGCAAGTGGTTCAAGGCCTTCATGGTGCGCTTCGTGGCCGGGCCGATGATCCGCTTTCAGAAGCGGATGCTGGACCGGCAGCGCTACACCGGCACGCAGGGCCAGAAGCTCAAGCAGGCCGAGCAGATGAAGCGGCACCTGGAGCAGCGCCGCAAGGCGATGGAGTTCATGCAGGGCGAGATCCAGCGCCAGCAGAAGAAGGCGCAGAAGCGGACCAAGCCCCGCTAGTCCGCCCGCGCCGGCACCGTGCGCCCGCCGCGCTCCCCCGCCTGGGGGGGCGCGGCTTCCGTTTGCGCCCCGTCCGTCCGGTCGCGCAGCACCGCCGCGCAGGGGAGCGCCGGCCACTCCTCCGCCGGCCACGGCTCGAAGAGCCCCGCCCTGGCCGGGAACGCGGCCGCCGGGTCCGGCGAGGCGATCAGCAGGAAGTTCTGCCGCTCCGGGAAGTCGCGGCCCAGGTGCACGTACAGCCGCACCGCGGGAAACGACGACGCTACCGTCCGCACCACGGACCAGAAGCGGCACTCCCCCTCGCCGCGCGCCACCCCGATCAGGTTCACCAGCACCACGCCGCCCGGGCGCAGCAGGGCACGCAGCATCGCCAGCGCCTCCGCCGTCACCAGGTGATGCGGCACCTGCTCGCCGCCGCCGTACACGTCCACCACCACGCGGTCCCACGCGCCCCGCGGCAGGGCGGCGGCCACCGCGCGGGCGTCGCCGTGCATCGACACGATGCCGTGCTCCGGGCGCAGGCCGAACCAGCGGTACGCGGCGCGGGTGACGGCCGGGTCCAGCTCCACCACGGTGATGGCGGCGCCGGGATCGTCCTCCGCGATGCGCCGGGGGAGCGTGCAGGCGCCGCCGCCCAGGAAGAGGTAGGATGCGCGCGGCGGGGTGGTCTCCCGCAGCAGGCGCTCCGCCGCGGCCACGTAGGCAAAGGTGGGCGCGCCGCTCCGCTCCAGCTCGCCGGACTCGATCTCGTCGTCCACGTACAGCCGCAGCTCCGGCTGGCGCCCGGGGTAGGCGATCTGCGTCACCCGCAGGGTGCCGTACGCCGTCTCTTCCTGGTGCAGCAGCCGCTCCCCGCCCTCCTCGTCCGGCGCGCCCTCGCGCGGAAAGAAGAGGGGAAAGGTGAGCAGCGCGCCCATCCCCAGCAGCAACGGGCCGGGGCTGACGGCGGGAAGGAGGAAGAGCCCGCTGAGCGCCGCCCCGCCCGCCGCGCCCACCAGCACCGCCATCACCACCTCCTCCGCCCCGCGCGAGACGCCGGCCGGCGGATCGTCGTGCGCGGCGGACGCGCGGACGTGCCCGGCCCAGGCGGCGAGCGCCGGGAGCAGGAAGCCGATGGCGTAGACGGGGATGCCGACCAGGAAGAGGAGGGCCAGCGCGCGGGCCATGCCGCCGTAGCGCTCGCCCTGGAAGAACGTCCACAGCGTGCCGAAGCCGCCGGCGACCGCGAGCGCGACGCCCGCGCCCACCCAGCGCCAGGTGGGCGCCTGGTCCGGGCGCGCGCCGGGAGAGCCGGCCCACAGCCCGGCCGCCAGCGCCGCGGCAAAGGTGGCCGCCACCCCGCCGGCCGCGGGAAGCACCCCGCGCGCCTCGTACAGGATCAGGCTCGCCGCGGCGAACGCCACCACCCCCAGCGCCACGCCGGCCAGCGCGGCGCGCGCCAGCACCGGCCAGGCGGGCCGGCGGGGGTCAGGACTCGAATCGGCCGTATCCTCCACGATAATAAACCAGCGGGGTTCCTTCACGGGCGTCGGCGGCAAGCACCTCGCCGACGAAGATGGTGTGATCGCCGCCGGAAAACGCGGCGGTCACGCGGCAGTCCAGCCAGGCCAAGGCCTCGTCCAGCACGGGGGCCCCGGTGCGCTCCGGCCGCCAGGCGGTGCCGCGAAAGCGCTCCTCCAGGCCGCCCGCGGCGAAGCGGCGCGCCAGCGTCTCGCCGCGCCCTCCCTCCAGCACGTTCACGGCGTAGAACCCCGCCTCGCGGATCCACGCGGCCGAGGCGGTGCGGGCATCCACGCAGATCAGGATGAGCGTGGGCGCCAGCGAGAGCGAGCTGACGGCGCTGACGGTAAGGCCGCAGGGCTCGCCGTTCTCGCGGCACGAGGTGACCACCGCCACGCCGCTGGCAAAGTGGCCGATCACCCGGCGGAACTCGCTCTCGTCGATCATCTGGCACCGGATGCGTACCGGTCGTAGCTTGCCGTGCGCCCGCGGGGCTGGCCGGCTCCTTGCTTGCAGCGCCGCGTGTGCAAAGGCCCGGCCGCGTCCGGAAAACGAAAGCCGGGCCGGTCCGTGGGCCGGCCCGCTCCCCAGAGTTGCCGAGATCGTGAAGATGCGCATGGTGGCAGCCCGCGCCGTCCGCGTGGCGGCGCCCCTGATTCTAACCGCTCAGGCCGCGTGCGACAACGTGGAATGGGGCGGCGCCGCCGTTCACGTGGTCACGCCGCCGCCGCCGGGCCCCGGCAACGCGACCGCGCCGGACCCCGGCCAGCTGGCGGGGCTGGGGCTGCCCACCGGCCGCGTGCTCTTTCACGTGGTCCGCAACCCGGACGGCACGGCGCAGCTCACGCCCGTGGCGGAGATCTCCGGCGACTCGCTGCGCACCCTGCGCAAGCCGTCCGGGGTAGCGCCGGAGGCGTACGAGCAGCGCTTCCGGGCGGCGGTGATGGACGTGAACACGGAGTTCGTCCTCTTTCGCCGCGGCGCGGAGGTGGGGACGCTGATCGTGCGCGGCCCCGGCCCCACGACTCCGTGCGGCGTTCCCACCTCGGCGGGGACGGCGAGCACGGTGGCGGCCGCGGCGGCGGAGCGCGACTTCCTGGCCTTTCGGCGGGGCCTGGCGCCGCAGGTGATCGGCGAGTACACGCCGCCGCAGGTGGAGGGCACCATCCAGCGCTACGCCTCGCTGGTGGCGGAGCGGCTGGTGCTGCAGAACGGGCTGCAGCGCCCGCGCAGCTGGCCGGGCGCCCAGCGCGACCTGCAGGCGCTGGACGTGGTGCGCGGCGGGCACCCGGAGATGGCGGCCACCTACCTGGTGGGCGACAACCTGGGGGTGGGCCCGGCCAATCCCGAAGGGTACAGCGTCTTCTACGTGGCCAGCTACGAGCAGCGCGCCGGCTACACCCCCATCTACCAGGAAGTGCGCGACTACGACAAGACGGGCAAGGGCGCGCCCAAGGTGGTGGACCACCTGAACTGGAACGGCGCGGGGGGAGCGGAGGTGCTGGTGCAGGTGTTCGGCACGCGCGAGTCGTGGTACGAGGCGGTGTCGAACGACCGCGGCACCTGGCGCCGGGTGTGGGAGGCCAGCCGCTGCCGCGAGCCCGCCCCCGCCCCCCGCCCCATCGGCGCCGCGGAGCGCACCGGGCAGGTGCCCTGAGTTCATCGTCCATGGAGAACGAGAACGACGAGGGGGTGGATGATCGGCATCATCCACCCCCTCACGTTAGCGGCGTTCGATCTCTCCGGTGGCTGCCTCACCCTGGATGATGCGCGCTCCCCTGGCCTCCCCGTGCTTCTGCCCGTGTTTGTTCGAGAACGCCGCCGGGATGCGGAATGTCGCGGAACGCGTTCGCGAAATCACCGGAGTTGAGACCCGGGGGAACCTGCTCCTCGGGCGGGAGGCGACGATAGGCGTAATAATCGTACAATCCCGGCATCCTGGCCGCGGCCTCATCCGAGCATAGCGAATTCCGGAGGAACTCTGCGAAGTACTCATCGCGCTCCGCCAGGCGCGCGCGCATTTCCATCGGATCGAAGCTGACTGGTTCGTGCTCTTCCACGACCAACCTCCGTCGCTGAATGTGAAACGACAGGGTCAAGTTAGTCGAGAAGTGCGCTTATGTCCACTCCGTCCATTATCCGCCATCAGCGGATCACCTCGCGCTCGGTGACGATGGCGTCGAGGCGGATGTCCCAGTCTTCGCGGGGGAGGGTCGGGGTTTCCTGGGCGGCGAAGAAGAGGCCGCAGCGGAAGCCGCGCCAGCCGGGGTGCGCGAGCAGGCGGTCGTAGTAGCCGGCGCCGCGGCCCAGCCGGTGGCCTTCGCGGTCCCACGCGAGGCCGGGGATGAGCGCCGCGTCGACGTCGCCGGGCTCGTGCACGGGGCAGGCGTCCGCGTCCGGCTCGCGGATGCCGAAGCGGCCGGGGCGGAGCGCGTCGAGCGCATCCACCGCGTGCAGCATCATCCGCCCCTCCGGCAGGCAGCGGGGATAGACGAGGGTGATGCCCCGCCGCCGCGCTTCCGCCGCGATCCCGTCCGTCCCCACCTCCTCCGGCAGCGACGCGTAGAGCAGCAGCGTGCGCGCGCCGGCGATCTCCGGCACCTCCCACACCCGCCGCGCGATCCGGGCCTCGGCGGCGGCGCGCTCGCCGGGGGGGAGGGCGCGCAGGAAGGCGCGCGCCTCGGCCCGCAGCGCGTCCTTGCTCACGCGCGGTCCGCCTCCGCCAGCGCCACCGCGACCGACGCGGCCACGCGGGCGTTGTTGAGCAGTAGCGCGACGTTCGCCTCCAGCGAGCGGCCGCCGGTGGCCTCGGCCACGGCGCGGAGGAGGAAGGGGGTCACCTCCTTGCCGCGGACGCCCTCCTGACGCGCCCGCTGCAGCGCGGCGGCGATGGCGCCGTCCACCTCCGCGGACTCCAGCGCGTGCTCCGCGGGGGGCGGAACGCAGAGGAGCATGGCGCCGGGGACGCCCAGGTCGCGGTGCGCGCGCCAGAGCGCGGCCGCCTGCGCCGCGTCGTCCACGCGCGCGTCCACGGGAATGCCGCTGCGGGCGGCGTAGAAGGCGGGAAGCTCATCCGTCCCGTATCCCACCACCAGCACGCCGGCCGTCTCCAGCGCCTCGCGCGTGGCGGGGAGGTCCAGCACGGACTTGGCCCCGGCGCAGACGACGAGCATGGGCGTGCGCCCCAGCTCCGTCAGGTCCGCCGAGACGTCGCGCTCCTCGCCGCGGTGCACGCCGCCGATGCCGCCCGTCGCGAACACCTGCACCCCCGCGCGCGCCGCCAGCCACATCGTCGCGGCGACGGTGGTGGCCCCGTCCGTCCCCCGCGCGACGGGGATCGCCAGGTCGCGCGTGGAGAGCTTGAGCACGCCCTCCGCCGTCGCCAGGCGCTCGATCTCCGCGCGCTCCATCCCCACCCGCGGCACCCCCGCCACCACGCCCACCGTCGCGGGGAGGGCGCCGCCGGCGGCGACGGCGTCCTCCATCGCCAGCCCCACCTGCAGGTTGCGCGGGCGCGGCAGCCCGTGGGCGAGCACGGTGGACTCCAGCGCCACGACGGGCCTGCGCCCGGCCAGCGCCTCGGCGACTGCGGGGGAGGTGCGGATCATCGGCTCCGGAGTGCGGGGGATGCGGACGGGGCGTAAGTTAGGGAGGAGAGTGCGAAAGTGCGAAAGTACGGGGCCCGCCCCCGGCCTCGCTTAGGCTCGTCCACCCCCTCCCGCAAACTGCACGGGAGGGGGGATACACCCCGGGCTCCGCGCGGTGGATGGATGAACACGTGGGCAGCCCGGCCTCTCTCCCCGGCGGGTAAGCTCGGGGACAGCTGCAGTTTATACCCCCTCCCGCCAGCGGGAGGGGG
>DASTNU010000787.1:0-2947 GCA_035720605.1 Longimicrobium sp.
ACCCTTTCACCCTTTCACCCTTTCACTCCTCCGCCCTTTCGAGCGGGGGAATGCGCCAGGCGGCGAGCAGGGTGACGAGGGCGAGCAGGGCCACGCCCCAGAACACCACGTGCAGGCTCTCCGCCAGCCCCTGGCGCAGCACGGCCAGCACCTCCGCGCTCATCCGCGCGCCACGGGGGGCGGCCTCGCCCAGCAGGGCCTGGATGTCGTCCAGCGAGACCCGCCCTTCCAGCCCGCTGCGCCCCAGGTAGCGGGCCATCTGGTAGTTCAGCACCCCGCCGAAGAGCGCCGCGCCCAGCGCGCTCCCCAGGATGCGCATCAGCATGTTGAGGGCAGTGGCGCCGCCGCGCTGCCGCCAGGGCACGCTGCTCTGGATGGCGACCAGCGACACGGAGTTCAGCAGCCCCATCCCCACCCCGACCACGAACGAGCCGATCCCCGCCGCCACCGCCCCGTACGGCGCCGCAAGGGCGATGACCAGCGCGCCGGCCAGCAGGCACGCGCCGCCGCTGCGCACCAGCCGCGGCACCCCCGTCCGCAGGATGCGCCGCCCGGCCGCCCACGCGCTCAGCGGCCACCCGAACGTCATCGCCGAGAGCGCGAAGCCCGCCACCAGCGCGGAGCGGCCCAGCACGCCCTGCACGTACGTCGGCAGGAAGCTGATGATGCCGATCATCAGGATCCCCGACGTGAGCGTGGCGACGTTGGCGTTGCGGATGAGCCCGTCGTTCCACAGCTCCAGGTGCATCAGCGGGTCCGCCGCGCGGCGCTCCTGGCGGACGAACAGCGCCAGCGCCACCACGGAGACCGCCAGCAGCGGCAGGACGGCGCGCAATCCCCAGGTGCCGGCCTGGGTGAGGGCCAGCATCAGCGGACCGACCGCCATCAGCAGGAGCACCGCGCCCGGGATGTCGACGCGCCGCGCCTCCGGCTCCACCCCCTCGTGCAGGTAGATCCACACCAGCACGATCGCGGCGATGCCGAAGGGGACGTTCGCCCAGAAGATCCACGGCCAGCCGATGCTGTGCACGATCAGCCCGCCCGCCAGCGGCCCCAGGATGGACGACACGCCCCAGACGCTGGAGATGAAGCCCTGCACGCGGCCGCGCTCCTCCAGCGAGTACAGGTCCGCCGCCAGCGTGGTCGTCACCGGCTGCACCGCCCCGGCGCCGATGCCCTGCAGGAAGCGAAAGACCACCAGCATCCCCATGGTCCGGGCGAAGCCGCACAGGATGGAGCCGGCCAGGAAGACGACCACGCCGCCGATGAACACCGGCTTGCGCCCGACGACGTCCGACAGCTTGCCGAAGACGGGGACGGAGACCGCCTGCATGAGCAGGAAGGACGAGAAGACCCAGCTGTAGAGCGCGAACCCGCCCAGCTCCGCGGCAATGCTGGGCAGCGCCGTCGCCACGATGGTGCCCTCGATGGCCGACATGAACATGGCCAGCAGCAGCGCCGAGAACACCAGCGTGCGATGGGTGGTCGCTTCCTTCACGCAGGATCATGTGATGCGGGTGGATGCGCGGCGTTCCGGCGCGCGCGACAGGATACGGCGAGCCGAGGGGCCGGGGCAAACGCGGGGCCGTGAGCCCCCTCCCCCCGGCCCCCTCCCCCGGCAAACTGCGCCGGGAGAGGGGGAGAGCTGCGAACGGCATCGCGCTTCGCGGCCCCCCCCACCCCCCGGCCCGACTGAAGAACGTCCGAGTGACGCACCCGGTCGCGGCGCCGTCGTTTCGTCGATAAACTGGAGGACACACGAATCACATCGGATGATGCGGTTTCCACCGGAGACAACGTGGCGGCTGAGCGGGGCGTGGAGACGGAGATCCTGATCGTCGGCAGCGGCTTCGGCGGGCTGGGGACGGCCATCCGCCTGAAGCAGGAAGGCATGCACGACTTCGTGGTGCTGGAGCGCGCCGGCGACGTGGGCGGAACCTGGCGCGACAACACCTATCCCGGCTGCGCCTGCGACGTGCAGTCGCACCTCTACTCCTTCTCCTTCGCCCCCAACCCCGGGTGGAGCCGCACCTTCTCGCCGCAGCCGGAGATCCAGGAATACCTGCGGCGCTGCGCCCGCGACTTCGGCATCCTGCCGCACATCCGCTTCCACCACGAGGTCCTCGGCGGCGCCTGGGACGACGACGCACGCCGCTGGCGCATCGAGAGCTCGCACGGCTCGTTCACCGCGCGCTTCGTGGTGATGGCGACGGGCGCGCTGAGCGATCCCGTGATCCCCGCGCTCCCGGGGCTGGAGGGCTTTCAGGGCCGCGCCTTTCACTCGGCGCGCTGGGACCACGGGTACGAGCTGCGGGGGAGGCGCGTCGCCGTGCTGGGCACCGGCGCGTCCGCCATCCAGCTCGTTCCCCACGTGCAGCGCCAGGCCGCGAGGCTCTGCGTGTTCCAGCGCACGCCGCCGTGGATCCTCCCGCAGCACGAGCGCGCGCTCAGCCCGCGGACGCAGCGGCTCTTCCGGCGCTTTCCCGCGGCGCAGCGGGCGGTGCGCGGGGGCATCTACCTGGCGCGCGAGGCCCTGGTACCGGCGTTCCGCCATCCGGCCGCGATGCGGATGATACAGCGCGTGGCCCTGCGGCACCTGCGCAAGAGCATCCCCGACCCCGCGCTGCGTGGAACGCTGACGCCCGACTGGACGCTGGGGTGCAAGCGCGTGCTCCTTTCCAACGACTACCTGCCCGCGCTGGCCCAGCCGAACGTGGAGGTGGTGACGGAGCGGATCGCGGAGGTGCGGGCCCACGCCATCGTCACGGCGGACGGGGTGGAGCGCGAGGTGGACGCCATCATCTTCGGCACGGGGTTCCAGGCCACGGACCCGCCGCTGGCGCACCGGCTGCGGGGGCGCGACGGGCGCACGCTCTCGGAGGTGTGGGCGGGGAGCCCGCGCGGGCACCTGGGGACCACCTTCGCGGGGTTCCCCAACCTCTTCATG
>DASTNU010000788.1:0-4790 GCA_035720605.1 Longimicrobium sp.
AGCGCGCTTCGGACGCATCCCGCCGGGGATGGGGCGCGCCAGCCGCTCGCACCGAACCAGCCGGAGCGCAGCCAGGCTGGTGCCGTCTACCCCCCTCCCGCGCAGTTTGCGGGAGGGGGTGGACGAGCCTAAGCGAGGCCGGGGGAGGGCCCCCGCGGACGCAGCGAGAACCCTGCCCCGTCCCCCTCACCCTTTCACCCTTTCACCCTTTCACCCTTTCACCCTTTCACCCCGTCACCTCGTCACCGCAGCAGCCGCCGCCTCTTCCTCCGTCAGCGACTCCAGCTCGGCGATGATGGCGTCTTCGATGAGCAGCGCGTACTTCGCGATCGTGGGCGCCTCGAAGATGGACTGGAGCGGCAGGTCCAGGTGGAACAGGTCGCGCACGCGCGCCACGATCTGCGTGGCCAGCAGCGAGTGCCCGCCCAGCCCGAAGAAGTCGTCGTGGACGCCGATGCGGCCGATCCCCAGCAGCCCCGACCACAGCTCGGCCAGCTGCTCCTCCACCTCGTTCGCCGGCGCCTCGTACGCCACGTCCAGCGCGGGGCGCTCGTAGCGCGCGACGCCCGGGTCGGCCGATGCGGCGGGGAGCGCGGCGGCGGCGCGGATGCGCGTCTCGAGATCGCTCGTCGACACCAGCACGCCCGGCTCGCCGGCCAGCGCCAGGACGGCATCCAGCGCGGCGGGCACCTCCTCCGGCAGGATGCCCAGGCGGTCGTCGCCGCCGTGGTTCCAGCGGTCCCACGCCACGGCGGTCCAGCCGTGCGCCGCGGCGGCGGCCTCCGCCAGCGTGGACACGGCGGCCAGCCGCGCCTGCCCCACGCCGCCCAGCACGCCCATCAGCGGCAGCTCCAGCAGCACGAAGTCCGGCGCCCGCCCCTCCAGCGCCGCCGCCAGCGTGTCCAGGTCGGCCTCCGACGCGGCGAGCTGCGCGGTCCAGAGCGCGGGATCGGCGTCCGCCATCGTCCCGAAGTCCGCCAGCCCGCCCGCCTCGCCGGCGTAGACGACGCCGTCGATCCGCCCGCAGCGCGCGTCGACCTGCCGGAAGGCATCCGCCAGCGCCGCGCGGTCCCGCGGGTCCGCAGTGATCTCCAGGACGTCGACGCCGGTGTCCGCAAGCGGGCGCACGGCGTCGGGATCGGGGTGCGCCGCCGCGATCAGGGCGATGCGCACGCCCGGCTTCCGCGCGATGGCGCGGGCCAGCGCGGCCTGGTGCGGCCCCAGCGTGCCGACCACGGCGTACGCGCCGCCCTCGCGCAGCCGCGCGGCGGGCGCCGAGGGGCGCACGGCGCGGAAGCCGCGCACCCAGCGGTGCCGCCCGCGGTACGCGACCACCAGCTCCTTCGCGCCGGCCGCGGCCTCCGCGGCCACGTGCGCGAGGGTGGCCTCGGACGTGTTCGCCACGTCGATCACCCGCACGCCGAGCGACGTCCACTCCTGCCCCGCCACCCGCGCCGCGCCCACCAGCGCCGCAGCCGCGGGGGAAAGATCCTCGTCCCCCGTCACTTCCTGCGCGCCGAAGGTCAGCACCACGAGCTCGGTCGATGCCGGGCCGCCGAGCGCGCCCGCCAGCAGCGCCAGCGTGCCCACGGCGCCACGCGGGTCGTGCGCGTGGACGACCACGTCCGGCCTCTCATTGTGGTCAAGGTGGCCGGCGAGCGCCGCGTAGTCGTCGCGCGCGCCCAGGCGGAGGGTCACCTGATCCCCATCGACCGAGAACGAGTCGCCGCCGCGGAGGAACTGCACCGTGTGGCCGGCCGCCGCGAACGCCGCGGCCAGGCGGTCCGCCAGCGCGCGGGGCTCGACCGCCAGCAGCACGCGCCTGGGCGCGGTGCGGGCGGGGACGGAAGAGCGCGTCCAGGTGGGCAGATACGTCCAGTCCGCGGGATCGGGACGCTTCGCCGTGTCCGCGGCTGGCGCGGAGAGAGCGGTGGGCACCTCGTCCGGCGCCTCGATCCAGTAGCGCTGCTTCTCCCACGGATAGGTCGGCAGCTGGACGCGCAGGCGGCGCTCGCCGTCACGGTACGCGGCCCAGTCCGGCTCCACCCCGGCGATCCACAGCCGCCCGAGCGCCTCCGCCAGGAACTGCGCGTCGGGCTTGCGGTCGTAGGCGTAGCGGAGCGAGGGGATCACCGCGAGCGGCGGCTGCTCGGCGTCGCTCTGCGGGCGCTGGCGGACGAAGGTCGACAGCGTCTGGCCGGGGCCCACCTCCAGCAGCACGCGGCCGGGCTCCGCCAGCAGCTCCGCGATCCCCTCCGCGAAGCGCACGGTGCCCAGCATGTGGCGCGTCCAGTACGCCGGGTCCGTCGCCTCGGCGTCGGTGATCCAGGTGCCGGTGACGTTGCTGAGCATGGGGATGCGCGGCGGGCTCATCCGCGTGCGCGCCACCCGCGCCGCCAGCCGCTCCGCCGCGGGCGCCATCATCGCGGAGTGGAAGGCGTGCGTCGTCGGCAGGCGGCGCGCCGTGTGGCCGGCGTCCGCCAGCGTCCGCTCCAGCGCCGCCACGGCATCGTCGGGACCCGAGACGACGGTGAGGCCCGGCGCGTTCACCGTGGCGATCGAAAGCTCCGCGGAAAGGAGCGGGCGGAGCGCGGACTCATCCAGCGACACCGCCAGCATGGCGCCGCCGGGAAGCTCCTGGATGATCCGCGCGCGGTCCGCGACCAGCGCGAGCGCATCTTCCAGCGGCAGCACGCCGGCGATGCAGGCGGCCGCATACTCGCCCAGCGAGTGGCCGATGACGGCGTCGGGGACGATCCCCCGGCTCATCCACAGCTTCGCCAGCGCGTAGTCGATGACGAAGACGGCGGGCTGGGCCAGCTCCGTGCGGTTCAGCCGCTCCGCGCCCTCGATCGGCCCCGTCCGCCCCAGCATTCCGCGCAGGTCGATGCTGGTGGACGGCGCCGCGTCCGACGGCGCCTCGCCGGGAAAGAGGAGCTCGCGCAGGTCGATCCCCAGGTGCGGGCGCAGGAGCTCCGCGCAGCGGTCCACCTCCGCGCGAAAGGCGGGCTCCGCCTCGTACAGCCCGCGCGCCATGTTGGGGTAGTGGTCGCCCAGGCCGGGGAAGAGGAACGCGACCGTGCGGCTGCCGCCCTCCGCCGCCCCCGCCGCCGTGCGCTCCGGCGTCCGCTCGCGCAGCAGCGCCGCCGCGTCCTCGCCGTCGCGGACGACGACCGAGCGGCGATGCGGAAAGGCGCGCCGCCCCTCCTGCAGGGTGAAGGCGACGTCCGCCAGCGGCAGGCCGGGATGCGCGGCGAGGTGATCCGCCAGCCGGTCGGTGGCTGCCTCCAGCGCCCGGGGCGAGCGCGCGGAGAGGGCGAGCAGCTGCCAGGGGCGCGAGGGTCCGGAGGGGGCGCGCGCCGGCGCCTGCTCCAGGATCACGTGCGCGTTCGTCCCGCCGATGCCGAAGGAGCTGACGCCCGCGCGGCGCGGCCCGCCGTCCGTGGTCCACGGCCGCCGCTCGCCGCGCACGACGAAGGGGCTGTCCTCGATCCCCAGCTTGGGGTTCGGCGACTGGAAGTGGACCGTGGGCGGGATCTCGCCGTGCTCCATCGCCAGCACGGTCTTGATGAGCCCGGCGATCCCCGCGGCGCTGTCCAGGTGGCCCAGGTTGGTCTTCACCGAGCCGACGGTGCAGAAGCCGGTGCGGTCCGTGTGCGCCCGGTACGCGCGGGTGAGCGCGGCGATCTCGATCACGTCGCCCAGGTCCGTGCCGCTGCCGTGCCCCTCCACGTACTGGATGGTGTCCGGATCCACGTCCGCCGCCGCCAGCGCCTCGGTGATGACGGACGCCTGCCCCTCCACCCCGGGCGCGCTGAACGCCACCCGCGCGGAGCCGTCGTTGTTGATCGCCGAGCCCTTGACGACCGCGTGGACGGGATCGCCGTCGCGCCGCGCGTCCGCCAGGCGCTTGAGGACGACGACGCCCGCGCCGCTGCCGCTGAGCGTCCCCGCGGACCGCGCGTCGAAGGCGCGGCAGCGGCCGTCGGGGGAAAGGATGCTGCCGGGGGCGTACAGGTAGCCGCCCTCCTGCGGCACGGGCACGCTGGAGCCGCCGGCCAGCGCCATGTCGCACTCGCCGTTCAGCAGGCTCTGCACGGCCAGGTGCACGGCCACCAGCGAGGTGGAGCAGGCGGTCGCCACGGAGAGGGCGGGGCCGGTGAGCCCCAGCTTGTACGCCGTGCGCGTGGCGATGAAGTCCTTGCCGCCGGAAAGCCCCGCCTGCAGCCCGCCCACGGACGCCATCAGCTCCGCGTTGGGGAGGAGGTGGTGCTCCATGTACTGCGGATGGCCGGCGCCCGCGTACACGCCCACGCGGCCGCGGACGCGCTCGGGGGCGTGGCCGGCGTTCTCCAGCGCCTCCCAGGCGCACTCCAGGAAGATGCGGTGGCCGGGCTCCAGCAGCTCCGCCTCGCGCGGCGCGTAGCCGAAGAAGCCGGCGTCGAAGTGCTGGATGTCGTTCAGCCGCCCGACGGACTTCACGTAGGCGGGATTCGACAGCAGCTCCTCGGGGACGCCGAGGTCGCGGAGGTAGTCGTCGGTGAAGTGCGTGACGGCCTCGCGCCCTTCGTGAAGGAGCTGCCAGAACGCGTCCAGGTCGTCGGCGCCGGGGAACCGCCCCGCCATGCCGATGATGGCCACGTCGAACTCGCCGCCCTGCTGCTCGTGCTGCTCTTCCCGCTCGTGCATCGGATCGCTCATCTATGGTTGTCGAGCCGTCGTGGCGACGGATCGAGGCGTTACGACAGGTATCCCACTGCGCCGCGGGGGCCCCTCCCCCCGGCCCCCTC
>DASTNU010000789.1:0-12776 GCA_035720605.1 Longimicrobium sp.
GTGGAGCTGATGGCCCGCCGCGGCGTGGAGTGCAGCGAGGCCGAGGTGTTCATCACCTCCGGCGCCCAGCACGCCATGAGCCTGCTGGGCCAGCTGCTCGTCACGCCGGGCGGCACGGTGGTGACGGAGGAGATGACGTACGACGGGATGCTGAACGCCCTGCGCCCGCTGCAGCCCCGCGTGCTCACCGTGCCCAGCGGCCTGGAGACGGGGCTGGACGTGGACGCGCTGGAGGCGCTGCTGCAGCGCGGCGAGCGGCCGGCGCTGGTCTACACCATCCCGGAAGGGCACAACCCGCTGGGCACCAGCATGCCGGCGGAGCAGCGCCGGCGGCTGGTGGAGCTGGCCGCGCGCCACGGCGTGCCGCTGATCGAGGACGACGCCTACGGGCTGCTGGGCTACGACGGGCAGGCGGCGCCCACGCTGCGTTCCCTGGACCCGCGCTGGGTGCTGTACGTGGGGTCGTTCAGCAAGATCATGGCGCCGGCGCTGCGCGTGGGGTGGATCGTGGCGCCCGAGGCGCTGGTGCAGCGCCTCTCCATCCTGAAGCAGGGGAGCGACCTGGACGTCTGCTCGTTCGCACAGCGGGCGCTCAGCGCGTTCCTGGACCAGCAGGACATCGGCGCACACGTGGCTCGTCTGCGCGCGGAGTACACCGCCCGCCGCGACGCCATGCTGGCCGCGCTGGCGGCGAACTTTCCCACCAGCGCGCGGTGGAGCTGCCCGCGCGCCGGGATGTTCGTGTGGGTGCAGACGCCGGGGGTGGACACCACGGCGCTGCTGCGCCGCGCGGTGGAGGAGGCGGGCGTGGCCTTCATCCCCGGGCGGGCCTTCTGCGCGGAAGGCGGCACGCGGGGCGGCGAGGCCCTGCGGCTGAACTTCTCGCGCACCAGCACCGACGAGATCCACGACGGCATGGCGCGGCTGGGACGGCTGCTGCAGCCGCGAGAGCCCGTCCCGCCCCTTGCGGCGGGCTTTCGCCGGAGGAGCGAGGCGGCCGCCAGCTGACCGCCGGTCGACAGAAGCGGCAGCCCCGTGCGAAGAACGCGGAGGGCGCGGAGCGATTGCTTCCGCGCCCTCCGCGTCATTGTGATGTCGATGTTCGCGAAGGCGGACAGCGTGCGGTCGCGGCGATCGTCTCCGCTCGCCGGTACGGCGGCCGTCTACCGGATCGTCCGCCGCATCCCCAGGCCGTAGCCGACGACGGTGACCAGCTGGTGGCCGAAGAAGAGGATGAGGAAGGAGAGCAGCACCCGCTCCGGCGTTACCCGCATCACCAGCGCGTAGGCCAGCCAGAGCCCGATCAGCACGTCCACCTGGTCCAGCACGTAGAAGAACGCGCCGGACACCCCGCTCCCCGGCCCGCCGGCCACGACCCCGGACTGCCGCTTCATGAAGCTGTTGGGCAGCTCCGCCAGCGCGGTGAGGAGCCCGATCAGCAGCCCCAGCAGCCACCCGTTCACCGCGCCGTAGTCGAACAGCTCGATCGCCCGCAGCGCCGGGACGTCGTGCAGCACGGTGCACTGCAGGCCCACCCCGATCGCGTTCCCCACGCACACCGTCAGCACGCCGCGCCACGTCTTGTTGGGCCCGAACAACGGCCGCCCCCGCCACGTGCGGCCGCCGTCGATGGGACGCCGGAGCGCGGGCACCAGGTCGTAGCGGATCGCCAGCCCGCTCAGCACCGCCCCCACCAGCAGCGGCGCGATCAGGTAGACGACACCCCAGAATTCACGCATCCTGGCGGCCCCCGCGCGATACGATGGTCCAGCCCCGCGAGACTCGTGGGTGGTGCACGATCAGAGGTATCCCGGACGTGCACGGGAGCGTGGCGGCGCGGAGAGGCATCTGGAGCTTCGGAGTCGGGCCGGAGCGAAACGAAGGACGGCCGCAGGTGATGGCGGGGGGGGGCGAAAGCCCGGGAACGTATGCGGACGTGGGGCCGTGAACAAGTCGCGGCTCCGGGGGCTTGACCGCAGAGCCCCTCCGGAAGGCACGCGCTGCTCCCGAACCGGCGTGCCACGGCATTGTCTGACCTGGCAAATCGGCGTGTCTGGCCCGCATTCCGCCCGCAATTCGTCAATTTTCGACTTCGGCGTACGTTAGATAAGCGTGGGCCCACGACATCGGAAGGGGAGGCGACGGAGTCGCCAATCTCATCCAGGCCACGTCGGAGGTGCATCATGTCACGCATCGATGTTAAATGCAGAAGTGCCCAACGGAGCCGCCGGCACGTGGTGGCAGCGATGCTGGGGATGTCGGCGGCGCTTGCCGCCCCGGCCACAGCCCGCGCGCAGGACTGCCTGCCTCCGGGCTCGGAACAGTACCAGACCATGCCGGTGTGCCCCGTCGCGCCGCGGGTGACGCTGTCCCCCGGCAGCCTGGACGTGGGGCAGCCGGCGGTGCAGGTGACGGTGACGGCGGAGGACGAGCTCATCGACGGCAATCACGGCAGCTTCAGCATCCTGGTGGACGGCGTAAACGTCACACAGAGCTGGGGCTACACTTCGCAGGACTTCGGCTGGGGCACCGGGCGCGCGCGCCGGTACACCTCGCGGGGTACCGTCGCCCTGTCACAGACAACCCCGGTGCACTCGGTGCAGGTGCAGATGTGCGACGCCACCGAGTGCAGCAACCATAGCGCCACCTACAGGCTGGCCCTGCCCGGGGTGGCAGTCACGCCGGACGGACCGCACTACGTAGGCGCGGCGTCGGCCATCCGGATGGCATGGTTCACCGTCACGAACCAGGGGACCGTCCCGGCCACCTACACCCTCACGCCGGAGTGCCGGTTCGCCTTCTCGGGCGCGCCCAGCGGTACCTGCAGCGTGTCGGCGGCCAGCGTGACGCTGGCGCCGGAGGCATGGGAGCTGGTGATGGTCACCTTCGCGGCGACGGCGGCGGACAGCGTGGTGTCGGTGCGGCTGACGGCCCGGCAGACGAACCAGGCCGGGGTGCAGGACGCCGGCTGGATAGACGTGACGGTGCTGGGCGGCGGGGGCAGCCAGCAGGCTCCCGCGGTGCGCATCGCGGAGCTGGCCTCCGACACCACCGGGCTCGTGGACCGCGGCGAGTGCGTGACCGTGGCGGCCGGAGCGGGGGCGGCGTACGAGTGCGGAGATCTGCGACTGGTGCACGCGCTGCCCACCACGGCAACGCGGGGCAGGACGCGCACCCCTGTGCTCCTCTACAACAGCCAGCACGCGCACCCGCGGCCCACCGTCTACGCGGACGTCACCATGCCGGCCACGGCCAGCCCACCGGGCAGCATCGAGGCCACGGTGACGCTGGCCGGCGGGGCAAGCCATACCCGCACCTTCTCGGGGGCGGACTTCCACCCGGGAACCACACGCCGCATCGCGGTGCAGTGGGACGGGACGACCATGGGTTTTACCAGTCTGTACGACTACACACTTCAGGTGACCGCGATCTACTCAGGGGCCCAGTACCAGGCCACGCCAGTTACGGGAAGTATTGCTGTCGTCAACCGCAGCAACAGCTCGTTCGGGGCCGGGTGGTGGTTGTCCGGCCTGGAGCAGCTGAAATGCATAAACTGCTTGAATGGCGGACGCCTCCTCCTGGTGCTGGATGATGGCAGTACGCGCGTCTACCGAACGACCGTCGTGGGTAGTGTTTGGACCGCCCTGCAGCCGGACGGACCGGCGGATACGATCACGCTCAGCTATCCCGGTGGCGTGGCGACCTACACGCGCCCGCTCCGCGGTGGCGGGAGGAAGTTGTACAACGGGTCCGGCCAGCATTACGCCACCATCAACCGCCTGAACCACTGGTCATCATTTGGATACGATGCCCAGGGTCGAGTCTACGCCGCCTGGGCCCCCGCGCCGACGGGCTATGACGTGTCCTGGTGGTTCTACCTTAACGCCGACGGCAAGCTCGATTATGTCTGTGCCTACGTGACGAACCACGGCTGCCGGATCACAGACGCAGGCACGTTTTCCGACGGCCGAATCAGCTATTTCGACGACCCCGACGGTCGGCGCGTTTCCTTTGGCTACGGCAGTTCCGAGTGGCTGCGGCGGGTCAGCACCCGCACGGACCGGCGGGGCACAGTGGTGAGCTACGCCTACGATGCGGGCGGAAAGCTCGCGTCGGTAAAGCTGCCACTGGCACCGGGCGACACGATCACCAGCACGTTCCGATCGGCCGAGGGGCTGGGTGTGGGCACCTCCATCGCACTTGGAGCGGTGTACACGCGGCTGGACGGGCCACGCACGGAGGTGAGCGACAACACCTGGCTGTGGCTCACGCGCTGGGGTGCCCCCATGCTCATCCGCGACGCACTGGGCAACGAGACGCGCATCCGCCGGGGCGAGGGTACGTTCCGGGCGCTCGCGACCACCGTCATCGCACCGAACGGGCTGACGACCACGGCGACGTACGACAGCCGCGGCCGCGTCGCCACCAGCACGGTGGTGAACCCGCTGGGCACCGGCCAGAACGCGGTGACCACCTACACGTACGATAACCGGTGCGACGCGCCCACCAGCATCACCGCCCCGCTGGTAGCCGCCGTGACCATGGCATACGATCAGGGCAACTGCAATCTGCTCTGGCAGCAGCAGGGCGATGCCGGCCGCCGGGTGAACTACCGCTACTACACGTCGGGGCCGGCCGTGGGACAGCTGCGCGCCGTGCAGGCACCGGCGGATGCGCGGGGACAGGTGGCGGTGGACTCGCTGGGCTACGACGCGCTGGGCAACCTCTCCTTCATCCGCACCCCGCTCGGGTTCCTGACCCACCACTACCGTGACGCGCTGGGCCGCGACACGCTGGTGATCACCCCCACGCGCGCCGACTCGGCCACCTGGGAGGCCGGCCTGCGGGCGACGGGTGTCCGCCAGCGGATCACCTGGGACGTGATGAGCCGGGTGACGCGCACGGCGACGGTGGGACCGGCCATGCTGCACGTCTCCACCGGCGGCATCATCCCGCTGCAGACGGGAATCGACACGCTGGTGGTGACCACGACCTACAACGAGGAGGGGCAGCCCGGGGAGGTGCTGCGCTGGGCGTCGCCGGACACGGCGCGGGTGCACATCCTCTCCACCACCTACGAGTACGACCTGGCCGGACGCAGGACCGGGGAACACGACGGCTTCGTGTGGCAGAGGTACGCCTACGATCGTGCGGGTAACATGACCACGTGGACCACACCCCGCGGCCACCAGGTGCGCACGGAGTACGACGCGCTGGGCCGCGTGACGCGGCGCATCGTCCCCGGCGTCGCCTATGCCGCGGCGTGCCCCTCCGGCACATCGCCCTGCGCCAACCCGTACCCGCACCACCCGAACGGCAGCGGCGGCTCGCTGGTGATCGCCGAGGAGTGGACGCACTACCGGTACGACGCGGCGGGCAACCAGGTCTTTGCCGAGAACGCCGACGCCGTCGTCCAGCGCAGCTACTACCGCAACGGCCTGCTGGAGACGGACACGCTCCGCATCCGGGGGCTCGCGGACGGGAGCTTCACCGGTCACGTGTACGGCCTGGCGTACGGGTACGACCTGGCCGGCCGCGCGGTCTGGATGCGGCATCCGCAGAACCTGGCCGGCGGCCAGAACCTGGACCAGTGGGGATACGATCCGGTGACGGGGGCGCTGAACGCGGCGCAGGACCGCTTGGGCAACTCCTTCTCCTGGAGCCGTGACAACACGGGCCAGGTGACTGGCACCACCGCGCCGGGCGGGGTGAGCGAGACGCTGCGCTACGACCGCGAGGGACGGCTGGTGCGCCGCATCGAGCTGGGCGCGTACGCGGGCACGCTGCACGACGACTCGCTCTTCTACGACGCCCGCGGCAAGCTGATGCAGGTGAACGTGGGCCCCACCAGTGGGCGCGGCGCCAGCACCTACCGGCAGTGGTACTCGGGAAGCGGGATGCTCATCGGCACCGACTGGCAGAACGAGGCCGACGCGGGGCGGGTGCAGGAGGCGTTCGGGATGGACGCCATGGGGAACACCGCCTGGCGCCGGAGCGGCGACGGCGGATACACCCCCGAGGACATCGTCTTCCGCAACACGCACGACCCCGGACGCGGGCGGCTGGCGCGCATCCAGTCGCTGAACCTGGGCGTCCCCTCCGCCACCTTCCAGCCGGAAGAGACGACGCGCACCTATGACTTTTCCGGCAACGCGGACTGGGGGGTGAACGTGCGCAACGGCCACGCCGCCGACGGGATGACGTGGACGACCGTGCGCGACCAGCGCAGCCGCTCCTACTACGCGGCCGACGAGCGGCTGCGCTACTTCCAGGAGCGCGACCTGGTGCTGGAGGGCACCAGCACCACCCTGCAGGGGGTGTGGGAGGAGTACCGCTACGACCCGCTGGGGCGGCGCGTGCTGGTGAACACCCGGCGCAAGGACCTGTGCACCGACAACAACGCCTTCCTTTGCGCGGCCGCCGTCACGCGCATGGTGTGGGCGGGCGACCAGCTCCTGTGGGAGATCCGCGGGACCAGCGAGCACAGCGGCGAGCGGATCGGGCCAGCGGCGGCGTACGGAACGGTGGGCTACTCGCACGCCGGGGGGATCGACCGGCCGCTGGTGATCACCAAGGACGGGGTGAGCATCATCCCGCACCAGAACTGGCGGGGGCAGTTCTCCCGTGGCACGTACGCCAACGGCACCCCGAGCGACTGCCCGCCCGGGGTGACGACGGGGTGCACGCCCATCCCCTGGCCCGGCTACCGCACCACCGCGTGGCACGTGGGCAGGAAGGAGCTGGACATCCGCAACTGGTACGGTGGACTGGTAGACGGAATGCGCGACGCCAGCGGGCAGATGTACATGCGCAACCGCTACTACGACCCCGCCACCGGCCAGTTCACGCAGACGGATCCGATCAGGCTGGCGGGCGGGCTGAACGCGTACGGCTTCGCGGCGGGGGATCCGGTTTCCTACAGCGATCCCTTTGGATCATGCCCCGAGCCAAAGAATGGATGGTGCCCTGGGGGATTGAGTGTGGATCAGTACAACCAGATTCGTACAGGGGTGGAACACTTTGCCACGGGCCGCGCACGAATTCGACTTCTCAACCTGCTCAAAACTGGTGGTATCCGTCTTGTGGCTGATACTCACAATGGAAACCCAGCGGGCGCTGATGTCTGGTCGGAGTCAGCGGGCATTGTAATTACAGAGGCGTTTTTCGGAACCAGTGACATCGGCTACGACACAGTGGAAGAGCGGATCTGGGTGCTTGCCCATGAGGATGGACACCTACTCCAGGACGAGAGACGTAGGTTGCTTTACTTCCAGACCGAGGCTGAAATCAACTCCTATTTTAAGGCTCGCGAGGGAAGACTGCACTGGATCCATCAACGGGATGCGGATGCATATGCCTGCAGACACACGACGGAGCAGGGCGACTGGGAGATATACTGTTCTAAAGCTAAAAACTAAGATGCGCAGATCTCTCGTGGCCCGTGCTGCTACTCCTCATGACATGCGTCTTCAGTGTGTGCCAGCAAGGCACCGCAGTCGAGACGCACCGGATGCAAGCCCTTAAGACGTTCGAGTTCCTCCGCTGCCACGGGGTGTGAGAAGCCCGTGAGAGGACCTTCCGCAATGGACTGTCTGCCTATAGCGTTGCCGACCGGCGATCCGGCCGCACGACAAGTCGGCGGTTCGTGGTAGAGAATCCGCCAGAATCGCGCTCCCGCCGGGGCGTTCCATCCCCGTTACGCGCAAGACTCTGGAAGAACCGGCGCCGGTGATGTAATCTTCCCTTCCTTCGCGGCGCGTTCGTTGCCCCCCTGCTGTCGTCGGGCACCACCCGATCCGCGGCCCGCGCCCCCTCCCGGGGTGCGCGAAAGGGCCGCAACGGCAAGGGATCTTTCCGCATGGCAAGGCAACGCACCCGCCCGCGTCCCGCTGCCCGCGGCCGCTCGTCCGTGCTCGTTTTCGAGACACGGTGTCCGGCCGTGGAACACCTGTGTGCCGAACCGCGGCACACCCGCGCGGCGCCTCCGGGGCGTCCGGCCACCCTGCCGCCGAGCCACCACGATGATCCTGCTCGCCCATTCATACTTCCTGGCGCTGGACCCCAAGCAGTCGGAGCGGATGAAGCCGTACTCCCCGCTGGCCACGCTGCTCACCGCGGCGCTGCTGCGCGAGCGGGGGCACCCGGTGGCGTTCTTCGACGCCATGGTGGCGCCGGGGGTGGAGGCGTTCCTGGAGACGCTGGAGCGCACGAACCCCGACATCGTCTGCATCCAGGAAGACAACTTCAACTTCCTGACCAAGATGTGCACGGTGCGCATGCGCGAGGCGGCGATCGAGATGATCGACGCGGCGCACGCGCGGGGGTGCAAGGTCGCCGTCAACGGCTCGGACGCGGCGGACCGGCCGGCGCTCTACCTGGCGGCCGGCGCGGACGCGGTGGTGATCGGCGAGGGCGAGGAGGCCATCCTGGAGCTGGTGGAGGCGTGGCGGGCGGACCGGGACGCCTCCCTGGACGGCATCCAGGGGCTGGTCCTGCCGGAGAAGGCGGGGGCCGTGCGGCGGACGGCGCCGCGCTCCGCGGAGGAGGACCTGGACGGGCTCCCCTTCCCCGCCTGGGACCTGGTGGACCCCGAAGCGTACCGCCGCGCCTGGACGGACGCGCACGGCCGCTTCTCGTGGAACATGGTGACCTCGCGCGGCTGCCCGTACAAGTGCAACTGGTGCGCGAAGCCGGTCTTCGGGCGGCGCTACACGCAGCGCTCCCCGGCGGGGGTGGCGGAGGAGATGCGGCGGCTGAAGGAGCGGATCGGTCCGGACCACGTGTGGTTCGCGGACGACATCTTCGGCCTGACGGCGGAGTGGATCGCCGAGTTCGCGGCGGAGGTGACCAGGCGGAACGCGCGGACGCCGTTCATGATGCAGTCGCGCGTGAACCTCATGCGTCCCAAGGTCGTCGCGGCGCTCAAGGAGGCGGGGGCGGAGGAGGTGTGGCTGGGGGTGGAGTCGGGATCGCAGAAGATCCTGGACGCGATGGACAAGGGGAGCACGGTGCAGGCGGCGCGCGACGCCACCCGCGCCCTGCAGGCGGCGGGGATCCGCGCCTGCTGGTTCATCCAGCTCGGCTACCCGTCGGAGCTGTGGGAGGACGTGCTGATGACGCGCGACCTGATCCGCGAGGAGCGGCCGGACGACATCGGCGTCTCCGTCGCCTACCCGCTCCCGGGGACCATCTTCCACCAGAAGGTGCAGGCGCAGCTGGGCGCGCGGCGCAACTGGCAGGACACGGGCGAGCTGGCGATGCTCTTCCACGGGACGTACACCACCGAGTTCTACCGCAAGCTGCGCAACGCGCTGCACGACGAGGCGCGCACCGGGGTGCCGGACGAGGTGCGCTGGGCGGCGCTGGAGCGCGAGGAGGTGGAGCACCGCTCGCCGGAGCCGCTGACGCTGGCGGGGGACTGACGGATGCGGACGGCTTCCCTTCCCCCCGCGGCGCTGGCGTTCGACGCGGTCGCGGAAAGGTTCGACGAGCGCTTCGGGCCCTGGGAGAGCGTGAGCGCCCAGCGCCGCGCCGTCCGCGCCGCCCTGGCGGAGGCCTTTCCGCCGGGGTCGCGGGTGCTGGAGCTGGGCGGCGGGACGGGCGAGGACGCGCTCTGGCTGGCGCGGCACGGATACGACGTGCTGCTGACGGACGCCTCGCCGACGATGGTGCGCGTCTCGGAGCAGAAGCTGGCGGGGACCTCCGCCCGCGCCCGGCTGTGCCCGGCGGAGGCGCTGGAGGCGCTGGCCGACGAGCAGGCGGCCGCGGGCGAGCCCCCGTTCGACGGGGCGTTCAGCAACTTCGCGGGGTTGAACTGCGTGCCGGACCTCTCCCCCGTCGCGCGGGGGCTGGCGCGGCTGGTGCGCCCCGGCGCGGCGGTGATGCTGGTCCTCTTCGGCCCTCTGCCGCCGGGGGAGGTGGTGACGGAGGTGGCGCGCCGGCGCCCCGGGCAGGCGTTCCGCCGGCTGAAGCGCGGCGACGTGCCGGCGCGGCTGGGGGGACGCGACTTCGTGGTCCGCTACCATCGCCCGCGGGAGGTGGACCGGGTGATGGCGCCCTGGTTTCGCCCCGTGCGCCGGCTGGGGATCGGCGTCTTCGTGCCGCCCAGCGCGGCGGAGCCGTGGATCAGCGGCCATCCGCGCCTGCTGCGGGCGATGGAGGCGCTGGACCGCGTCTCCGCGCGCCCGCTGGCGCTGCTGGGCGACCACCTGCTCTTCCACTTCCGGCGGACGGACGCCCCGCCTCCCGAACCGCGCACGGCCCGTTGACCGAGCCGACTACCCCCGCCGCGCGGTTCCGGGCGGAGTACGGCGCCCACCGCGCGGCGGAGGGGCGCGGCGGCACGGCCGAGCTCCTGGCCCTTCCCTACCTGGCGGACGGCCCGCTGGCGAAGCAGTGGGCGGTGCGGGCGCGCAGCTACGACGCCTTCGTCCGCCACGTGCTGCGGCCGATGGCGGCGGCGCAGGCGCGCCCGCTGGCGCTGCTGGACCTGGGCGCCGGCAGCGGCTGGCTCTGCCGCCGCGCGGGGGTGGAGGGGCACCGCGCCGTGGCGCTGGACGTCCGCGACGACGCGGTGGACGGCCTGGGCGCGGCGAACGGGCTCCTGGCGGAGAACCCCGGCCTCTTCACCCGCGTGGCCGCCTCGTTCGACGCGCTGCCGCTGCGGGCGCGGGGCTTCGACCTCGTCGTCTTCAACGCGGCGCTGCACTACGCGCTGGAGCTGGCCGCCGTGCTGGCGGAGGCGGCGCGCGTGGTCCGCCCAGGCGGCCAGCTCGTCATCCTGGACTCCCCGTTCTACGCGAAGGACGCGGACGGCGAGGCGATGGTGGCGGAGAAGCGCGCGTACGCGGCGCAGAAGTTCGGCGGCCGCGCGGACGCGCTGCTGGCGCTTCCCTTCATCGAGTACCTGACCCGCGGCCGGCTGGCCGCGGCGTCCGCCGGGCTGGGGCTGTCCTGGCGGCGCAGGCGCGTGCGTTATCCCCTGTGGTACGAGGCGCGCCCACTCCTGGCCCGGCTGCGCGGCGGCCGGACCCCCTCGCGGTTCGACCTCTGGGTATCCGACGTCCCATGATCCTGCTGGTGAACCCCCGCGCCACCCGCCCCGCGAACCGGCGCTTTCCCCTTTCGGTGATGGCGGTCGGCGCCGCCCTCCCCGAGGGCACGGCGTGGGAGATCATCGACGGCAACCTTCCCGGGATCGACGTGCTGGCGGAGCTCACGCGGCAGGTGGAGGCGCGGCGGCGCGGGCCGGACCCGGTGCAGGCGGTGGGCTTCAGCGTGATGCCCGGCCCGCAGCTGGTGAGCGCCGTCCCGCTCTCGCAGGCGTTCCGGGCGCGCCATCCCGACATCCCCATCGTCTGGGGGGGCAACTTCCCCAGCCTGTACCCGGAGCCGGTGGTCCGCGCGCCGTACGTGGACTGGGTGATCCGCGGCCAGGGCGACCGCGCCTTCGCGGAGCTGCTGGAGGTGTTCGACGGGCGCCGCGATCCCCGGACCATCTCCGGCCTGGCCTTCCCGAACCCGGACGGGAGCGTGTGGATGGCGCCGGAGCGCCACTGGGTGGGCCCGGACGAGCTTCCCGCGCCGCCGTACCACAAGATCGACGTCGACCAGTACCTCCATCCCACCTTCCTGGGCCGGCGCTCCGGCGTCTACCAGGCGTCCATCGGCTGCCCGTACGGCTGCAACTTCTGCGGGGTGATCTCGGTCTACGGCAGCCGCGAGAAGCAGCAGTCGCCGGCGCGCACGGCGGAGCACCTGGCGTACCTGGTGCGCGAGCACGGCATGGACTCCGTGCACTTCTACGACAACAACATGTTCCTGGGCGAGGCGCAGGCCCGCGAGCTGGCGGAGCGCCTGGCGCCGCTGGGGCTGCGCTGGTGGTGCGAGGCGCGGGTGGACGCGCTGGTGCGCTTCTCGGAAGATACGTGGAGGCTGCTGAAGCAGGCGGGGCTGGCGATGGTCTTCTGCGGCGCGGAGTCCGGCTCGGACGAGGTGCTGCGCAAGATGAACAAGAAGACGACGACGGCGCAGATCGAGGAGGTGGCGGCGCGGACGCGGCGGCTGGGCATCATCCCCGAGTTCTCCTTCGTCTTCGGCGACCCGGACGAGCCGGAGCGGGAGATCGAGAACACGCTGTCCTTCATCCGCCGGCTCAAGCGCATCAACCCGGCGATGGAGCTCATCAGCTACTTCTACACCCCCACCCCGCAGCGCCGCGGGACGTACGGCGGGGTGGACGCGCTGGCGGGGACGCCGGAGACGCTGGAGGAGTGGACGGAGCCGGAGTGGGTGGCGTGGATGACGCACGAGGACCCGCTGGTCCCCTGGCTCCCCCGGCGGCTCAAGACGCGGGTGGAGGACTTCGAGCTGGTGCTCAAGAGCCGCTTTCCCTCGGTGAACGACCGGCGCACGCGGCCGTGGGGGAAGGCGCTGGGCAAGGTGCTGGCGCTGCGCCGCTGGGCCGCGGGCGACTACGACGACCCGCGGCTGCTGCGGGCCGTCCGCCGCCTGGCCCGCGAGGTCCCGGACGACGCGCAGCTGTACGGCCACCTGCGCCCGCCCGGCGCCGCGCAGGCGCCCGCCGCCGCCCCGCCGCCCGCCTTCGCCGAGGCCGCGGCATGAACGTGATGGCGCCGCGCGAAGCCTACCGCCTGTGGGCGCCGGCGTACGAGCCGGAGACGGCGGTGAGCTACCTGGAGAACTTCCTGGTGGCCTCCGTGGGCCCGGCGCTGGGCGGCGCGCGGCTGCTGGACGCGGGGTGCGGCACCGGCCGC
>DASTNU010000790.1:0-8046 GCA_035720605.1 Longimicrobium sp.
ACGCCGGTATCGCTCACCGTCACCCGCACCAGCCCCCCGCCGGCGCCGGTGCACTCGACCGCCACCCGCCCGCCGGGCGGGGTGAACTTGATCGCGTTGGTGCACAGGTTCAGGATGATCTGCTCCACCTTCACGCGGTCGGCCCGCGCCGCCAGGTCGTCGGGGCAGGGGTCCGGCACCAGCTCGACGTGCTTCTCCGCCGCCTGCGGCATCAGCAGGGCGGCCACGCTGCGGATGCTCTCGTGCAGCGGCACCCGGCCGATGTCGTACTCGATCTGCCGGGCCTCGATGCGGCTGAAGTTGAGCAGGTCGTTGATGATGTTGAGCAGGTGCCGCTGGCTGCGCTCGATCTTTTCCAGGTACCCCCGCTGCTCCTCCGTAACCTCCCCGCCGATGCCCATGGCCATGAGGTCCGTGTAGCCGCCGATGGCGTTGAGCGGGGTGCGCAGCTCGTGGCTCATGGCGGCCAGGAACTCGCTCTTGGCCTTGTTGGCCGCCTCGGCCGCGGCGGCGCGCCGGGCGGACTCCAGCGTGCGGGCCTCCGACTCGCGCCGCTCGGTGAGGTCGCGGGTGACCTTGGTGAAGCCGATGAGCTCGCCCGCGGGGTTGCGCAGGGCGGTGATCACCACGTTGGCCCAGAAGCGCGTGCCGTCCTTGCGCACGCGCCACCCCTCGTCTTCCACGTGCCCCTCGCGCCGGGCCACCTCCAGCTCCCACTCGGTCTTGCCGGCGGCGACGTCTTCGGGGGGGTAGAAGGTGGAGAAGTGGCGGCCGATGATCTCGTGGGCGGTGTACTGCTTGATGCGCTGCGCCCCCTCGTTCCAGCTGCTGACGCGGCCCTGGGGGTCCAGCATGAAGATGGCGTAGTCCTGTACGCTGTGCACCAGCAGGCGAAAGCGCTCTTCGCTGGCGCGCAGCGTCTCCTCGTCCGCCCGCCGCAGCGTGAGGTCGCGGGTGACCTTGGCGAAGCCCACCAGGGTACCGGACTCCTCGCGCAGCGCGGTGATCACCACGTTGGCCCAGAAGCGCGTGCCGTCCTTGCGCACCCGCCACCCCTCGTCCTCCACCCGCCCCTCGCGCCCCGCCACCTCCAGCTCCCACTCCGGCTTGCGGGCGGCGACGTCTTCGGGGGGGTAGAAGATGGAGAAGTGGCGGCCGATGATCTCGTGGGCGGTGTACTGCTTGATGCGCTCGGCGCCGGGGTTCCAGCTGATCACCACCCCGGTGGGGTCCAGGATGAAGATGGCGTAGTCCTGTACGCTCTCCACCAGCAGCTGGTACAGGCCCACGCTCTCCGCCAGCGCGCCGCCCGCCGCCTGGGTGCCGGCGAAGCTCGCGGCTTCGCGCCTGGCGGTCTCGCCGCCCGGCGCTCCCTCGTCCGGCTGCACGTCATCTCCCCACGACGTCATTGGCACTCCTGGCCGGAACGAGCGTCTCCCGCCGTGGCGCCGGCCTTTCCTCCCTGCCAGCGCACTTCCGGCCGGAGCAGTGGATCCTGCTGGCGGCATCGCCGCCGGTCATGCCCGCGAACGGGGACGCGGCCGGCGGGTTACTAGATGTTCCCTGTCCGCGAAAGTCAACTGATACAAACGTTTTGCATGGACTCCCGCCTCGCCGCCGAGCTCATCGACGCCCAGTTCCCGGCGCTGCGTCCCGCCCGCGCCGGCTTCCTGGGCGAGGGGTGCGACAACCGTGCGTTCGTGGTGAACGGCGCCTGGGTGTTCCGGTTTCCCAAGCGGCCGGACGTGGAGCGGCAGCTGGCAATCGAGGCCCGGCTGCTCGCCGCCCTGGACCAGTCCGCAGCCCTTCCGCTATCCGTTCCGCGGGTTTCGTTCCACGGCCGGCCGTCGGCGGCGTATCCGCTGCGCTTCGGGGGGTACCGGCTGCTGCCGGGCGTCACGGCGAACCTGGCCGATCCGGATGAGCTTCCGCTGCCGCGGCTGGCGCCGGTGCTCGGGCGCTTCCTGAGCGTCCTGCACGCGTTTCCGGTGGACGAGGCCGCGCGGTGCGGGGTGCCGGAGGCGCCGATGGAGGGTTTCGTGGGGGAGGTGGGCGAGGAGGCGCTGGAGAACTTCGGCCTGGTCGCGGAGCTCGCGCCGGAGGCGGCGGACCGGTGGCGGGCGTTCCTGACGGCGGGTCCGGCCGGGGTCCCCGCCGGGCGGCGGGTGCTGGTGCACAACGACCTCGCCGCGGAGCACGTCCTCTACGACGCCGCGGCGGAGACGCTCTCTGGCGTCATCGACTGGGCGGACGCGGCCATCGGCGATCCCTCCGCGGACCTGTCCGGGGTGCTGCACTGGGGCGGGATGCCGCTGCTGGAGCGGGTGCTGCAGAGCTACGGCGGACCGGTGGACGAGGACACGATCTCCTGCGGGCGGTACCTGGCCGCCTGCCGCGGCGCGGGCGACGTGGCGTTCGGCGTGGAGCGCGGTCGCGGCGAGTACGTGGCCGCGGGGCTCCGCGCGCTCCGGCTGTGCATCGACGGCTGATCACGGATCCGAGAAAAGCAAGAACCTCACGCAGAGTCAGCGGAGGAAGCAGAGTCGTCCCTCGCACGGACCAGCACTCTGCTCACTCCGCCGACGCTGCGTGAGGCATTCTTTTTCAGGGGGTGAGGCGGTTCGGGCTGCGGTGGAGGAAAACCGCCTCGCGGATGGAAGGCAGGCCCAGCATGAGCATCAGCATCCGCGCCAGGCCGAATCCAAATCCCCCGTGCGGAGGGCACCCGTACCGGAAGAAGTCCAGGTAGTACTGCACCGACTCGCGCAGCCCCGCTTCTTCCGCCTGCCGCGAGACCTGGGCGTACCGGTGCTCGCGCTGCGCGCCCGTGGTGATCTCCACGCCCTTCCACAGGAGATCGAAGCTTCGCGTCACCTGCGGCCGCTCCGGATCGCGCATGTGGTAGAACGGGCGGAGGTCCGCCGGATACTCGGTGACGAAGAAGAACTCGCTGCCACGCTCCTCCAGCATGTGCCGGGCGATGATCCGCTCCCCTTCCGTGTCCAGGTCGCCCGGCCTGGTGGCCGGCGCGATCTGGTGTCCCGCGCGGGCGAGGAACGCATGCGCATCCTCCATCGTGAGGCGCGGAAAGGGGATCTGCGGGACGCGGACCTCGACGCCGAAATGCGTCGCGATGGCCTCGCCGTGCTCGTCGCGCACGGTCTGGAGGATGGAACGCAGCCACTCCTCCTCGAACCCCATCACGTCCTGGTGCGAGTCGATCCACGACATCTCCAGGTCCACGCTGGTGAACTCCGTCGCGTGCCTGGGCGTCATGGACGGCTCCGCGCGAAAGACGGGCCCGATCTCGAACACCCGCTCCAGCCCGGCGGCCATCGCCATCTGCTTGTAGAACTGCGGCGACTGCGCAAGGTACGCCCTGCCCAGGCCGAAGTAGTCCATCGCGAACGTCTCCGACCCCGACTCGCTGGCGCTGTGCATCAGCTTGGGCGAGTGGATCTCCACGAACCCACGGGAGATCCAGAAGTCCCGCATGGCCTTCTCCACGGTCGTCTGCACGTCGAAGAGCAGGTGGTTCCGCGGCCGGCGCAGCGAGAGGAAGCGCCAGTCCAGCTGCAGCTCGGGCGCGGACGCCTCCTCCACCGGAAGTCCCGGCTCCGCGGGTCCCACGACCTCGATCGCCGCGGCCGCGATCTCCCTCCCTCCCGCCTTCACGTGAGGGTTCAGGCGAAAGACGCCGCGAACTTCCACCGCCGCGCCGGGCGTGGCCGCGACCGCCGCCTCCTCGACCGCGGTGGGAGGATCGCTCCGCTCGACCGTCACCTGTACGCTGCCGCTGCGGTCCTGGACGATGAGGAACACCATCCGCCGCAGGACGCGCGTGTTGGCGACGAACCCCTTGACCAGCACCTCCGTCCCGTCCAGGCCCTCGAGCCCGTCGATCATCGTACGCTGCATGGAAATTCCGCTGGTTCTTCCGGCCGAGTGGATCGAGAGCAATCAGGCGACGGCGGGGAGGGTGAGGGTGAAGACGGAGCCGCCGCCCTCGCGGGCGCCGGCGCGCAGGTCGCCGCCCATGCCGCGCGCCAGGTCGCGGCTGATGGCCAGCCCCAGCCCCACCCCCGCCTCGGGCTTGTTCAGCCGCCGCCCACCTGGATGAAGGGGTCGAACACGGCCTCCAGCTTGTCGGATGGACTGCCGCGCCCGTTGTCGCGCACGCGGACGTGCACCCATTCCCCCTCCGGCTCGCAGGAGAGGGAGACCCAGCCTCCCGGGTCCGTGAACTTGATGGCGTTCCCCACCAGGTTCAGCAGCACCTGCCGCGTGCGCTCCTCGTCCCCGTGCACGCGCAGCCCGGGCGGGCAGGGCGTCGCGGAGTAGGCCACGCCCCGGGCGGCCGCCCTCGCCCAGGCTGGGGCGGTAGCCGTCGTTGTAGAACTGGACGAGGTCCGGCCCCCAGAACAGGAACATGGGATGCCGGGAGGCCAGCACGGTGGCCACGGTGGCGCGCAGGGAGTACGACCACACGCTCACCGGACCCAGCGGCGTGGCGGACCAGTCCTTTTCGCGGCACAGCCGCCCCATCTCGCCCTCCTGCGCGAAGACGGCCAAGTGCTCCGGTGGCGGCGACGAGATGTCTGGAACGACGCTCATGAACGGGTCTGCATGCTGCGGGAACGGCGCGCGGCCTCGACCGCCCAAGCTACTCCGAGCGGCGCGGAAACACCATCCGTTCCGTGACCCGCGAGGGGTGTGCGCCGTTGGCGGAGGTTGCTTGCGCGCCGGAATCACGGTCAAGCGTACAAGAGCGCATCCCGCCACATGGTCGTACCGGGGACGCCAGCCTCGCGCCCGGCGGTTGAAACCGCTGCTGCAACGTCACGAAGTCCGCCTGCGCGGACTGCACGGAAGGGATCACGGCGGGGCAGCACGCCGCTTACTGGATCGTTAGTTTCAGCATCATGGCCGCGCTGGGCGAAAACGTCGTGGCCATCCACCACGTCGGCAGCACGGCCATCCCGGACATCCATGCAAAGCCCGTCATCGATCTGCTGGTCGAGGTCGGGGACATCGCCGAAGTGGACGGGCGGAGCTCGGCCATGGAGTCGCTCGGCTACGAAGTGATGGGTGAGTACGGCATCCCCGGCCGCAGGTACTTCCGCAAGGATGACCGAGGCGGGACCAGGACGCATCACATCCATGCGTTCCAGGCCGGCTCGGAGGAGGTGGAGCGCCACCTGGCGTTCCGCGACTACCTGATCGCTCATCCGGCGGATGCACAGCGGTACAGCGAGCTGAAGCGGAGGCTGGCGCGGGAGCACCCGCATAGCATGGACGGGTACATGGACGGCAAGGATGGTTTCATCAAGGAAATGGATCGTCGGGCGGCGCGGTGGCGCGTATCGCACGCGGGATAAGCGGGCGGCATGGGTGCACGGAAGAAAGCAGGAGCCGCGGAGGATCGTCCCCCGCGGCTCCCGTGCTTGTATCGCCTGCGCTGTGCCGACCGCCGGCGCGGTCCGTCCGTTCCCTCAGCCGGCGGGCTGGGCGGTGACGACCGGGACGGTGAAGTTGGCGGGGGCGAAGCGCTCGCGCATGGTCGCGTCGATCTGCTGCAGCGTGAACACCTTCGCGGGGTTGCTCTCCGCGCGCAGCTGCACGTGGGGCGGGTCCTGGAAGCTGGTCCAGAACAGCCCGGCGTTCAGCCCCATCTTCTTCGCCTCCGCGGCGTAGACCTGAAAGCCGTTCACGCCGCCGATCAGCTTCTCCGTGTCCCAGACTTCCTTGCCGTTCACGATCCACACGCAGTCCATCGACTCTCCGAACTGGTGCCACGAGAGCCCCGGCGGCGCGTTGGTGACCTTGGGTCCGCTCGCCGGCCCCACGTCCTCGATGCAGAACGCCAGGAACGGCGCGCCCTTCTGGCGGAGCTCGGCGACCTTGGCGCGCACCTGCTCGCCCGTCCGCGACTGGCGCCACAGCTTGGCCTGCTCGAACGGGGTACGCACGGTGAACACCGGCCGCATCTCCACCCCGCGGGCGCGGCAGTTGGCGAGGAGCTGGTTGGCCTTGGCCTGGAATTCGGGGGTGAGATCCTCGATCTTCGCGGACATGGAGCACCTCCGGACGGCGGGGGAGGGGACGGGCGGGGGGATGTCGAGGGGTACAAGATGATCCGCCCGTCAGCGGGAGACAATGATGGCGTCGCGGGGGATGCGGATGAGCACCCGCGTGTCTGGTAGATCGCTGACTCGGCGGGCGGATCGAGGGTGGAAGGGCTCACGCGGAGACGCGGAGGACACGGAGCATCGGCCCCATGCCCTCCGCGTCTCCGTGCGAGATGGATGTTCCGATCAGATGCAGTACGTCCCGGTGCACTTGCGTGTGGCGCAGCCGGGGCCGCAGGTGCCACCGAACTGGCAGGTGGCCACCCGCCCGTCGCAGGTGCCCATCTGGCTCCAGTGCCCGTGCACCGTTCCGCGGTCCGCGTCGCCCGCTTCCGCGGTCGCGAAGCTGTCGACGCTCAGGTGCTCCAGGTCCAGCCTGATCTTCTTCATCGGCGTTCTCCACGGCTGAGGATGAGAGAGGGGACGATCATCCTCATCCTACGAACCCGGTTCTGTTTCCGCCACGTTCCGCACGTTTGTTTCCAAATTCCGCAACGGAATCTCTCACGCGGGGGAAGTCAGGGGAAGCAGAGGTATTTCGCGGCCGTTCCTCTGCTTCTCCTGATTCCTCTGCGTGAGCCGATGCAGGTTCAGGCCACGTCGTCGGGACCAGTTCGTTCGCGCCGGGTCACGAGGCCGGTCGTTCGATGATGTCGGCGAGCGGCGGCACGCCCACCGTGTGCGCGCCGAAGGAGCGGCCGAGCGCCTGCACCTCCGCCTCCATCCGCGGGATCATCCGTGCCGCGCCGCGCAGGGTGGGACGCTCGCCCCACCGGCTGGTGATCAGCTGGCGGATGACGGCGTACCGGCTCAGCGACCCGGGCACGAAGACCTTGCGGACGCGCCGCTCCAGGGCGTCCACCATGGCGTCCGCGCACTCCTCCAGCGAGGTGACCTTGCCCAGCGGCCCGGGCAGCCGGGCGAGCGTCTGGTTGAAGGACTTCAGGTCCTGCTGCGTCGAGCGCACCATGTCCGTGTCGATCCACGAGGGATACGCCACGCCCACCTGCACGCCCTTGTGCGTCACCTCCAGCCGCAGCGCGTCGCCGAACCGCTCCACCGCGATCTTGGACGCGGAGTACGACGCCATCCCCGGGAGCGGCGCCAGCGCGGAGGCGCTCGCCATCAGCAGGAAGTAGCCGCGGCGGGCGGTGACGTGCGGCAGCGTGGCGCTGACGGTCCGCACCACGCCGATCACGTTCACCTCGATGGTGCGCGCCAGCGCCTCCACCGGGCTGACGGCGACGGTGCCCACCGAGGCGATCCCCGCGTTGGCGAAGACCGCGTCGATGCCGCCCATCGCCTCCACGGTGGCGGATACGGCACGGTCCAGCGCGGCCTGGTCGGTGACGTCCGCCTCGAACCACCGGTGCTCCGCGCCCAACTCGGCGGCCAGGGCGGCCAGGCGCTCCGGCTCCAGCCCCACCAGCGCCACCCGCGCGCCGCGGGCCGCCGCCCGCCGCGCCGTCTCCGCGCCGATGCCGCGCGCCGCGCCCGTGATCAGCACCACCTTGCCGGAAAGGGGGGAAGGCATGGGATTCCTGGGAGTGCGGGAGTGCGGGAGTGCGGGAGTGCGGGAGTGCGGGAGTGCGGGAGTGCGGGAGTGCGGGAGTGCGTGAGTACGCAAGTGCGAAAGTGGCTACGAATATATGGTTTCGCGGCGGGATCGCGCGCACGCAATCCGCGCAGGCGGATTTTGTGATCTTCCAGCAGCGGTTTCAACCGCCGGGGGCGGGCCCGGGCCCACGCGGATTCGACGGTCGGCCGCCGCCCTATGCCGGCTTCTGTCCCGGCAGTGGCTGCGGGGCGGGCGTCGTCGCCTTCGTCGGATCGCCGATCTCGTCGTACATGCGGCGCGCGCCCTCCTGCGGCTCGATTCCGCTGCCGTGGCGAATGGCCCACACCTGCGTGAACTCCG
>DASTNU010000791.1:0-4092 GCA_035720605.1 Longimicrobium sp.
AGATGCAGACGATGCCGTTGAACGAATTCCTCACCCGGTTCGTCCCCTCCAACCCCGCGCCGCCCCCGCTGAAATGGACGCGGTACCACCGCGGCGTGGACGAGCGCCAGTCGAAGTTCCCCGAGTATGCCAGCCTGCGCGCCATGGCCGAGTGGGCGTGCTCCATTCGTGGGGAGCCCAAGTACTTCATCTGCAAGAAGGGCGAGACGACCTTCGGCCCCCCCCAGGAGAAGTTCCCCGAGGTGGGCCCCGAGGACATCGTGGTCCCGGTCCTGACGCCCACCGTGCCCGACGGGCGGCAGCCGCTCGGCGGCGTGTGGGTGCAGGCGGAGGGGGCGGCCGAGTTCATGAACCTCGCGTGGACGGGCGATGCGATGTTCTGGAGCACCGGCGCCGTGGAGCAGTTCCTGTGTCCGTACTACGCAAGCAAGGTGGGCCTCGAGGCCATGAACACCGTCGCCACCCTGGCCGACTACTGGCTCGGAACCCGGCAGATCCCCACGGCCGGCGCCGACGAAACGGTGGCCGGGCTGATCCACCTGTACACCTCCGAATGGGTGATCGAGACGTCCACCGGCGCCATCATCGACGAGCCCCTCACGGACACGACCTCCACGCTGGGACTGGAAGCGGTGAGCCCGACGCAGCAGCTGGGCGCGCTGACGGTGGACATCGCGGGGAACACGTACCTGCGCAGGCTCGTCGGGTAAGGCCGGCGCTCCCCCCCGCGCCCCGGTCTCTCCCCGCGCCGCCACGGGGAGGGGCCGGGCGAGGGCTTTCCGCAAACCTCCCCGGGGGGGTTCCGGGGAAGGCGGACGAGTCCTGCGAGCCCGGTGTGGGCGTCCCCGCGCGTGGAGCCCGTCCACGCGCCCGAATCCAGGAGCACATTGGACCACATTTCCATAACCAAATGCCGGTCAAACACTTACACCTGTAACGGGTGGCGTTTTTCCGCGGATTGGAGGAGGTTGAGAGGGGAAGTTGAAAGGAAGCTGGAAGGGGCTTGATGGAGCGGACGCATCTTCATTGCGACCGTGCGGCCGGAAGCCGCCGGCAGGGGAAGATCCCCGCACACCTTTGATCGGAGACACCACCATGGAAGACCCTCGCTCCACCAACGGCGCGGTGGGCGGCGACGAGCCGCAGGCCGCGGGCCAGCCGGGCGCCACCCCGAGAGTGACCGTCAAGCCGCTCGACTACACGCAGCTGCGCCTGCTGGCCGAGTGCGCCGTGGGCATCACCGACGAGAAGTCGAACTTCTACTTCACCCACCAGAAGCCGGAGCCGGAGCTGAAGCTGAGCAAGGAGGACCTGGATTCGCTGGGCGACGGCGAGGTGGTGATCCCGGCCTTCGACGAGGAGAAGTACCCCAGGAACGCGGTGACGCTGAAGGTGGGCAAGGACGTGGTGGTCGACGACCCCGCCATGCCCAAGCCCGGCGTCGCCGACGCCATCTTCTGGAGCGACGCGGCGGTACAGAAGTTCGTGTTTCCGTACGTGGCGTCGTGCGCGGGCACCGGCGCCGCCACCATGCTGCAGCAGCTGCAGGCGGTGTGGAACGCCTACCCCGACACGGTGGTCGTGTACGCCCTGATCCACATCAACCGCTTCGTGCCCGGGGTGTCGCTGGATCTGGGGAAGGCGTTCTGGGTGGTCTACGAGCTCGTGGAAAACGGGGAGACGCAGCCGGGTCTGCTCATGGCTTCCCTCGACATCTTCACCAACAAGTACCTCTCCTCCGACTCGCTCGTGCTCCCGCCCCCGCCGCCGTCGCCCACCGCGGTGGACTACCACCGCGGCGCCGGCGGCACCCCCCAGCGTCCGGATTACACGACGCTCCGCGCCCTGGCGGAGTGGGCGTGCTCCATCCGCGACGTACCCGCGTACTTCCGCTTCAAGGCCGGAGAGCACGGGTTCACGGGCCCGCACAAGCACCTGCCGCACGAGCACCCGGGCGACATCGTGGTCCCCGTGCTGACGCCCACCGTCCCCGCCGGCCGGCCGCAGCTGGAGGGCGTGTGGTTCCAGGCGGCGGACAGCACCGAGCTGAAGAACCTGGCGCAGACGGGAGACGCGCTGTTCTGGAGCACGGGCGCCATCGAGCAGTTCCTGTATCCGTACTACGCCTCCAAGGGCGGGCTGAGCGCGCTGACGAGCCTGGTGCGGATGGCGTACGTCTGGACGGGGACGATTCCGGAGGTAGAGCCCGTGGACGGAGGCGAGAGCTTCCGGACCGGCGTCCAGCCGGAGGTGGAGGTGGTGGGGGACGAGGTGTTCGCCCTGATCCACCTCTACACGTCGGAGTGGGTGGAGGAGACGTCGCAGCCCCAGGGCGAGCAGCTCCATACCCGGGTGGACCCGGAGCGGGAGATGGGCATGGTGGCGGGCGACGGGACCGTGACCCGGCTGCACGACTACCTCAGCGCGCACCACTCCCGCCAAGGGTGAGCAGCTCGCGGACGACGGGATCGGGGTCGCGGCCCATCATGGGGCGCATGGTGGGCCGCAGCGACAGGTAGACGTTCAGCCGCTCCCGCGCCCCGCCGCGGTCGCCCAGCAGCAGCAGCAGGTACGCCTCGTCGAAGACGAGCGAGACCTGCGCTTCGGGATCCACGGCGGCGTCCAGGCGCGCCCGGGCCATCTCCGCCCGGGCGCGCCCGGCGTCCCCCGCCCGCGCGGCGACGGCGGCCCCCGCCATCCGCCAGGAGATGGGGGCGTAGGCCTGTCCCCCCGCGGCCGCGGCCGCGGGGGGACGCATGGCCTCCAGCTCCGCCACCAGCCGCCAGGCCAGGGCGGTGTCGGGAGCGCGGGAGGGGTCCCGCCGCAGCAGGTTCAGCCGGCACTCCACGAAGCGCCAGTCGCGCGGAAAGTAGCGGCGCGCGCGGTCGCACGACTCGGCCGCCGCGCGGTAGTCGCCGCGGGCCATGGCGTTGTAGTAGCGGCGGATCAGCAGCCCGTCGGCGTCCGCCAGCCAGGCGTCGTGCTCCAGCGCCCGCTCGATGGCCAGGTCCGCGTCCGCCAGCCGCCCGCGCATCTCCAGCACCAGGCTCAGCCGTCCCCAGGCGCTGGCCAGCCCGGGCTCCGCGGCCACCGCGGCGCGCAGGTCCTGCTCCGCCCGCGACAGCAGCGGCTCCGACTCCGCCCCCGCCTCCAGCGCCGCGGCTCGCCGCGCGGCGCCCCGCGCCTCCAGCGCCCGTGCGTGGGCGGGCTGGCGCGCCAGCACCCGGTCCGCGCGCGCCACCGCGCTGTCGATGGCCGCCTCGCGCTCGCCGCCGGTGCTCCACGACGCCGTCTGCACGGCCACCCAGGCCCGCCCCACCGTGGGCCGGGCCCAGCGCGGGTCGGCGTCCTCGGCCCCGGCCAGCAGCGCGTCGGCCTCGCCCAGCATGCGCCGGGCGGAAACGACGTCGCTGGAGTCTCCGCTCATCTGCAGCGCCTGCGCCGCCTCGTACGCCTGCTCGCCGCGCAGCACCAGGTCCAGCGCCTTCGCGCTGCGCGTCTCCTGCTCCGCCTGGCGCAGCCGCACCTGCTGGCCCAGCCGGCGCCGCAGGAACCCGCTCACCTCCTCCGACACCGCGCCCTGCAGCGCCAGCACGTCGCCCAGGGGGCGCACGACGACGCGGCTCTCCAGGTGCGAGTGCGTGCTGGCGTCGATCAACTGCACCGTCACGCGCACGCTGTCGGCGCTGCGGGCCACGCTCCCTTCCACCACGCTCCCCACCCGCAGCGCCGACACCATGCTGTCGAAGGGGATGGTGCCCTGCCGGTAGGGCTTCACGCCGTTGCGCGAGACCACCTCCAGCGCCTCCACCTGGCTCAGCTCGTGGATGAGCATCTCCGTGAGCCCGTTGGCCAGGTACTGCAGGTCGCCGTCCGGGCTGTCGTCGTCCAGGTAGAGCACGGCGATGCGCTGGGGATCCAGCTCGGGCTCCGGGGCCGGGTCGCGCCCCGCCGCCAGCGCCACCATCGCCAGGATCGTCCCCGCCACGCTCACCCCCGCCGCCGCCATGCCGAACCGCCGCCTGCGCCCCCGCCGGGGAGCCGGCGCCGCGGCGGGAGGGGCCACCGGCGCGGCCGCCGCATCGCCAGGAG
>DASTNU010000792.1:0-3168 GCA_035720605.1 Longimicrobium sp.
GGTGGGCGCCCCCACCTGGTCGTCCACCACCCGCAGCGCCTCGCCCGCGCGCGCCGCCCGCAGCACCGTGCGCAGGAAGTTGCGGCCGCGCGCCCCGTACACCCAGGCGACGCGCAAGACCAGGTGCGGCCCGCCGGCGGCGGCCACCTCGCGCTCCCCCCGCAGCTTGCTGGCGCCGTACACCCCCAGCGGGTCCGGCGGATCGTCCTCGCGGTACGGGCGGCGTCCATCCCCGCCGAAGACGTAGTCGGTGGAGAAGTGCACCAGCAGCGCCCCCGCCCGCGCCGCCTCGCGCGCCAGCACGCCCGGCGCGGCGCCGTTGACGGCGTCCGCCAGCTCCGGCTCCGCCTCCGCGCGGTCCACCTGCGTACAAGCGGCCGCGTTCACCACGGCCGCGGGGCGGAGCTCGCGCACGGCGCGGCGCAGGGCGCCGGCGTCGCGCAGGTCCAGCTCCCCGCGCGGCGGGGCGACGACCTCGGCGAAGGGGGCCAGGGCGCGGCGCAGCTCCCATCCCACCTGCCCCGTTCCGCCGGTGAGGAGCACGCGGGGAAGGGCGCTCACCCCGGGACCGCGGAGAAGGACGCGCCCGGGAGGGCGTCCGCGGGAAGGTCGCGGAGCCGCGGGGCCGCCGCGTCGCGGGCGGAGAGGAGGGGGTCCGCGACCGGCCAGGCGATCCCCAGGTCGGGGTCGCTCCACAGCACGGTGGTCTCGCACTCGGGATGGTAGGCGTCCGTACAGCGGTAGTGGACCGCGGCGGAGCGGGAAAGGACGGCGAAGCCGTGCGCGAACCCCGGCGGGATCCAGAGCTGGCGCCCGTTGCGGGCGGAAAGGACGCGCGCCGTCCAGCGGCCGAAGGTGGGCGAGCCGGGGCGCACGTCCACCGCCACGTCCCACACGGCGCCGTGCGGCACCGAGACCAGCTTGCCCTGGGGATGCGGCCACTGGTAGTGCAGCCCGCGCACCACGCCGCGCCGCGAGCGCGACAGGTTGTCCTGCACGAACGGGCCGGCGATCCCCGCGGCCCGGTAGCGGTCCTCTACCCAGCTCTCCAGGAACCACCCCCGCTCGTCGCGCAGCACGCGCGGCTGCACCAGCAGCACCTCCGGCAGCTCCGTGGGCGCGACCTTCATCGCGGCGGCTCCTCGCGCGCCACCTCCGCCAGGTAGCGGCCGTACGCGCTGTCGGCCATCGGCGCGGCCAGGCGCAGCAGCGCCTCCGCGTCGATCCACCCCATGCGGAACGCCACCTCCTCCGGACAGGCCACCTTCCACCCCTGCCGCTTCTCGATCGTCTCGATGAAGGCGCCCGCCTCGTGCAGCGACTCCGGCGTCCCCGTGTCCAGCCACGCCATCCCCCGCCCCAGCACCTCCACGCGCAGCCGGCCCCGCCGCAGGTACTCCAGGTTCACGTCGGTGATCTCGTACTCGCCGCGCGCGGAGGGGCGCAGCCCGGCGGCGATCTCCACCACGTCGTTGTCGTAGAAGTACAGCCCCGTCACCGCGTACGTCGAGCGTGGCGCGGCCGGCTTCTCCTCCAGCGAGAGCACCCGTCCGTGCGCGTCCATCTCCACCACGCCGTACCGCGCCGGGTCGCGCACGCGGTAGGCGAAGACCAGCGCGCCCTCCTCCAGCTCCGCGGCCCGCTGCAGGATGTGGCTGAGCCCGTGGCCGTGGAAGATGTTGTCGCCCAGGACGAGCGACACCGCCGACGGCCCGACGAAGTCCCGGCCGATGGTGAACGCCTGCGCCAGTCCCTCCGGCGCCGGCTGCACCGCGTACTCGATCCGCATTCCCCACTCCGCGCCGTCGCCCAGCAGCTCGCGAAAGCGCGGCAGGTCCGCGGGGGTGGAGATGACCAGCACCTCGCGGATCCCCGCCAGCATCAGCGTGGTGAGAGGGTAGTAGACCATCGGCTTGTCGTACACGGGCAGCAGCTGCTTGCTGACCACCCGCGTCAGCGGGTGCAGCCGCGTGCCGCTGCCGCCGGCCAGGACGATCCCCTTCATCCCCCACCCCCCAGCCCCAGCCGCTCGCCGCGGTACGCGCCGGAGAGCACGCGGTCGGCCCAGCCGCCGTTCTCCAGGTACCACCGGACGGTGCGGCGCAGCCCGGTGTCGAACGTCTCGCGCGGAGCCCACCCCGTCTCGCGCCGCACGCGCGACGCGTCCAGGGCGTAGCGCAGGTCGTGCCCCGGGCGGTCCTGGACCAGGCGCACCAGCCGCTCGCGCGGCCCCGCCGGGTCCGGCGCCAGCTCGTCCAGCAGGGCGCACAGGCGCCGCACCACGTCCAGGTTGCGGTGCGCCTCGTCCCCGCCGATGCAGTACGTCGCCCCCGGCGCGCCGCGGGCCAGCACGGCCAGCAGCGCGCGCACGTGGTCGTCCACGTACAGCCAGTCGCGCACGTGCTCGCCGGTCCCGTAGACGGGGAGCGGCTCCCCCGCCAGCGCCTTGCGGATCACCAGGGGGACGAGCTTGTCGGGAAACTGGAAGGGCCCGTAGTTGTTGGAGCAGTGGGTGACGAGCACGGGCAGCCCGTAGGTGCGGTGCCACGCCCGCGCCAGGTGGTCCGCCGACGCCTTGCTGGCGGAGTACGGCGAGCTGGGCCGGTACGGCGACGCCTCGGAGAACCACTCGCCATCCTCGGCGGAGCCGAACACCTCGTCGGTGGAGACGTGCAGAAAGCGGAACCCCTCCCGCGCCGCCCCCCGCAGGCGTTCGAAGTAGCGGCGGGCCTCCTCCAGCAGGGTGAAGGTGCCCGTGACGTTGGTGCGGACGAACTCGGCGGGGGCGTCGATGGAGCGGTCCACGTGCGACTCGGCGGCCAGGTGCAGGATGGCGTCGGGCCGGTGCTCCTCCAGCACGCGGCGCATCCGCGGGCCGTCCGCGACGTCCGCGTGCTCGAAGGCGTAGCGGGGATGCCCGCCGGCGCCCGGGAGCGACTCCAGGTTCCCCGCGTAGGTGAGCTTGTCGACGTTGACGACGCGGGTGTCTCCCTCCGCGAGCAGCGTACGCACGACGGCGGAGCCGATGAACCCGGCGCCGCCGGTCACGAGCAGGCAGGGCATCCGTTGTGGTGCTTCGGGATCGGGGTCGGCGATGCGGACGGCACTGCGGGTAAATACGCGCGGCGGTGGGCGGGGGCAAGGGTGAGGGGGTGAGGGGGTGAGGGG
>DASTNU010000793.1:0-2766 GCA_035720605.1 Longimicrobium sp.
CTCACGCACTCACGCACTCACGCACTTCCCTCCGCCCGCAGCACCTCCAGGAACGCGTCGCCGTACTTTTCGATCTTCGCGGGGCCCACGCCGGGGACCTGGCGCATCTCCGCCTTGCTGGTGGGATGCCGCTTCGCCAGCTCCACCAGCGTACGGTCGGCGAAGACGCAGTAGGCGGGGAGCTCCTGCTCCTTCGCCAGGCGCGTGCGCAGCTCGCGCAGGCGGCCGTACACCTCGCGCTGCGCCGGCGTGGGCGGCGCCACGCCGGCGGGCTCGGCCGGCATCGCCCCGCGCTCGCGGCGGTCGCGCGTGCGCGGCGGCTGGGTTGCCGCGCGCTCGCGCGTGCGGGCGCGGTTCGCGTCCAGCGCTTCGTTGATAGCGCCCAGGACGGCGTGGCCGTAGCGGTTCGCGAACTCCTCGTCCACGCCGCGCACCGCCAGCAATCCCTCCGCGCGGCGCGGACGCTCCTGCGCCAGCCGCTCCAGCAGGGCGTCGTCGAACACCATCTGCGGGGGGATGCCGCCCCCCTTTTCGGCCAGCGCCAGGCGCAGCCCCTGCAGCCCCGCGCGCACCCGGTCGTCCCGGCGGAAGGGCGCCGCCGGCTCGCCGCCGGGGCGGCCGCCCAGGGGGCCCGCGCCCAGGCAGTTGTCGCAGGCGCCGCACTCCTTCATCGCGGCCGGATCGCCGAAGTAGCGGAGAACGAAGCCGCGGCGGCAGTTCTCGGCGTAGGCGTAGCGCTGCATCTCGCGCAGCTTGCCCTCCTCCCGCCGCTTGCGCTCCGCCAGCCCGGCCCAGTCGATCGCCAGCTGGTGGACGGGGGTCTGCCGGTCCAGCACCCACACGCCCTCCCCCGCCAGCACCCGCCACTCCACGAATCCACCGTCGCCCAGCGCTTCCAGCAGCCCCCTCGCCCCGCCCCGCTCGCCCGCGGCGCGGTCAAGGGAGCGCCAGTCCAGGGTGACGCCGCGGTACAGCGCCTCGCCGCCGGCGCCCTTCCACAGCGCGCGCAGGAAGTGGAGCTCCGCAGGCCGCTCGCCCAGCTCGCGCGAGATGCGCTCCGGCCGCGCCAGCAGCCGCACCTGCACCGGCTGCGGGCCGTTGCCGTACGTCTGCCGCACCAGCCCGAACTGCTCCAGCACCCGCACGGCCGACGCCGCCTGCCGCTCGTCGTCCAGCTCGCCGACGGAATCCGCCAGCGCCGCGACGGGCATGCTGAACAACCCGTCCGAGCCGCTCCCCGCCCGCAGCGCCCGCATCACCTCCTCCACGGCGCGGCGGGGAGGATACGCGGACTTGATGAAGTACTCGTGGGTGAACTTGTCCTTGTGCGCGTGCAGCAGCACGCAGTCCGCCGGGCCGCCGTCGCGGCCGGCGCGCCCCGCCTCCTGGTAGTACGCCTCCAGGTTGCCGGGGAGGTTGTAGTGGATCACCACCCGCACGTCGGGCTTGTCGATCCCCATCCCGAAGGCGTTGGTGGCCACCACCACGCGCACCTTGCCGGACATGAACTCGTCCTGGATGCGCTTGCGGTCGCGGTCCGGCAGCCCGGCGTGGTAGCCCACGGCCGGGGTCCCCATCCCGTTCAGCATCCCGGTGAGCGCATCCACCGCCTTGCGGGTGGAGGCGTAGATGATGGCCGAGCCCTCGCGCCCCTTCAGCAGCCGCAGCAGCAGCCGGTCCTTCTCCGAGTCGTTCTTCGCCTGCAGGACGTGCCACACCAGGTTGCGCCGGTCGAATCCCGTCACCAGCACCGCCGGCTCGCGCAGCCCCAGCTGGCGGACGATGTCGGCGCGCACCTCCGGCGTGGCGGTGGCGGTGAGCGCGGCGACGGGGGGGCCGCCCAGCAGCTTGCGCACCTCGCGCAGGCGCAGGTAGCTGGGGCGGAAGTCGTGCCCCCACTCGCTCACGCAGTGCGCCTCGTCCACCGCCAGCAGGCTGACGGGGATGTCGGCCAGGCGGCGGCGGAACCCGTCGGCGTCGAAGCGCTCGGGGGCCACGTAGAGCAGCTTGATCTCGCCACTTCGCGCGGCGTCCATCCGCGCGGCCATCTCGCCGGCGGGAAGGGTGGAGTTGATGAAGGTGGCCGGCACCCCCGCCGCCTGCAGCGCGTCCACCTGGTCCTTCATCAGCGAGATGAGGGGGCTGACGACCAGCGTCACGCCGGGGAGCATGGTTCCCGGCACCTGGTAGCACAGGCTCTTGCCGCCGCCGGTGGGCATGATAGTGAGCGAGTCGCCCCCGGACAGCACGTTGCGGATCGCCTGGTCCTGCCCCGGACGAAAGTCCAGGTACCCCCAGTAGCGCCGCAGCACCGCCCGGGCGTCGTCCAGCGGATCGGCAGAAGGTACGGCGGCGGCGACAGTGCTCATCAGGGCCAGCTCACGCGGTCGGATCGGACGGGTGCGTCGGGAAAGGGAACAATATGGACGCGCGGCCGCCGCTTTTCCAGCCCCCCGTCCGCCCGTCGCTTCCGGTCGATCAAATGTTTCGTCCCGATGTGCGGCGCGGAGCCTCACAACCGGCCTGGAAAGGACATCGAGGGGCAGCCGCGTGCCCGCAGGGGAAAAGGCCTCGTCGATCTCGTTGCAGGGAAGCGCCCCTCTGTCATTCCGAGGGAGGCGCCGCGCCTGTCCTGCTGTCACGAAGGGCTTTGGCGCCGACCGAGGAATCGAGCAGCGTCTCCCTGGTGGCCCGCGTTCAGCCGGGGGAACCGAGGACACCGACGCATCCGCGCCTCGGCGACGAGCTCGGCGGCAGGGACAGTAG
>DASTNU010000794.1:0-2514 GCA_035720605.1 Longimicrobium sp.
GCTGCCGTACAGACCAACAAGCTGGTCTTCATCGTGAGCGTGGTGGTGGTGGCCAGCGTGGTGGTGTTCACCGCCGGAGTCATCATGACCCTGCTGCGGCGCAGCGACCGCCGCCGGGCGGAAGAAGAGAAGCTGGCCGCCATGGGCACGGCCACCGCCCGCATCCTGCACCAGATCAAGAACCCGCTGCAGACCATCGTGCTGCACTCGGACCTGCTGCAGAACGAGAGGATGGTGGCCGACCCCGTGCAGCGGCGCGAGGTGGCCGACGCCATCATCGGCGAGTCGCAGCGGCTGGTGGCCATGCTGGAGGAGCTCAGCGTCTACGCCTCGGGCGCGCAGCGCAGCCTGAACTGCCAGCCGCTGTACCTGAACGACCTGGTGCGGCAGGTGACCGCGCACGAGGCGATGGAGGCGGAGGAGACGGGGATGCGGGTGGACGCCAGCCGCATGGAGCCGGCGCGGGTGTTCGCCGACGCCTACTACCTGCGCCAGGCCGTCGAGAACCTGGTGCGCAACGCGCGCGAGGCCATGGCGGGGCAGGCGGGGGCGCGGCTGGCGGTCTCCGTGCTGCGCGACGCCGGCCACGCGGTGGTGCACATCGCCGACAACGGCCCGGGAATTCCGCCGGACAAGCTGGACCGCATCTTTCAGCCGTTCGTCAGCACCAAGGGAAAGGGGATGGGACTGGGACTGGCCATCTGCCGCGAGATCGTGGAGTCGCACGGGGGGCGCATCGAGGTGGAATCCGCCGAGGGGCAGGGAACCACCTTCACCCTGCGCCTGCCGCTGGCCGCGGACACCGACGTGGGCACGGGCACCACGCTTCCCGGGCTGGCGCCGGAGCCGGCGGAGTCGGCGTGGAACTGAGGGGCGTCTTCGCGCCCGCCACCACGCCCTTCGACCCGGTGACCGGCGACGCGGACGTGATCTCGCTGCGGGCCAACGTGCGGCGGTGGATGCGCGAGCCGCTGGCGGGCATCGTCCTCTTCGGCTCCACCGGCGAGGGGGTGCTGCTGGACGAGGACGAGAAGGCGCGGCTGGCGGACGGCACCCGCGACCTGCTGGACGCGGACCGGCTGCTGCTCTGCGGCACGGGGGCAGAGTCCACCCGGGCCACCATCCGCCAGACCAAGCGGGTGGCGGAGGCGGGCGCGGACGCGGTGCTGGTGCAGCCGCCCTCCTTCTACCGCCCGCTGATGACGCCGGCGGCGCTGCGCGAGCACTACCTGGCGGTGGCGGAGGCTTCGCCGGTGCCCGTCGTGATGTACCAGGTGCCTCCGCGCCTGAGCGGCGTGGAGCTGGAGCCGGGGCTGGTGGCGGAGGTGGCGCGGCACCCCAACGTCATCGGCATCAAGGACTCGTCGGGCGACCTGCGGGTGCTGGGCGCGCTGATCGACGCCTGCCGCGGCGGCTGCGACGTGCTGGCGGGGAGCGGCGCCATCCTGTACGCCGCGCTGGAGATGGGCGCGGTGGGCGGCATCCTGGCCGTGTCGCTGCTGCTGCCGCGGGAGTGCGCGGAGTTGTGCCGCGCGTTCGAGGAAGAGCGCTTCGGCGAGGCGGGGCGCCTGCAGGAGCGCATCGCGCCGCTGCACAGGGAGGTGGTGGCCGGCATGGGGGTCCCCGGCATCAAGGCGGCGCTGGACGCGCTGGGAATGCACGGCGGCGCCCCCCGCCCGCCGATCCAGCCGCTGCGCAACCGCGACGCGGGAAAGCTGGCGGACGCGCTGGCCGCGGCCGGCATCCTGCCGAACCCGCTGACGGCCGGGGAATAGGGAATAGGGAATAGCGGGCGCAAACGTCGGGATTGGTCGGTGGATCAGGCGTCTTGCCGATCGCGGCGACTCCGCCCCGGCCCCTCTTCCCCGCCCGGGGAAGATTCGATTGCGCATCCTCGGCCCCGCGACGTTGGCGGGGCTCTGCGCTTGCGGGCCGATCGCCTTCGTGCCGAATCTCCGGATATATCGTAGCGTAGCGAGCTCGATCTCGACTGCTTTCTTCCTTCCGTTGATCCCATGCCCAGAATCCTCTGCTTCCTGTTGCCGGCCACGCTGCTGGCCACGCCGGCCGCCGCGCAGAGCGTGCTGGTCCCGGCCGACTCCGCGGAGGTCGCCAACCACGCGGTCACCGGGATGGAGTATGCGCGCTTCGCCGCCGTCGTCGCGCGGATGGACAGCGCCTTCGCAGCCGACCCCGACGCGTTTCGCGGCATGGAGCGGAAAGTCGACGGCCGGGTGTCGCTGGGCGAGGTGGCCGCGTGGTACGAGTCCAGCGCGGCCATGCGCGCGGCGCTGGCGCCGGAACGGATGACGGCGCGCGAGTTCCTGCGGGCCGCCGTGGCGCTGCTGGATGCCCTGCACGCGGCGGAGATGAGCGACGCGGAGATCGATGCGCTGCCGGCGCCCCAGCGTGGCAACGCGCGCCTCGCCGGCGGCCGCGTGGATGAGCTGGAGCGCTTCTTCGGAATCCTGCGAACGGTCATCCGCGAATAAGCCGGCCTGGCGTGAGCGGTGG
>DASTNU010000795.1:0-14246 GCA_035720605.1 Longimicrobium sp.
TGTTCCTGGCGCGCTCGTTCATGGAGGGCGGCAGCGACACCGGCGCCCGCGCCCCCGCGCCGGTCCCCGCGCTCGCCATCCTGAGCCCCGCCCCCGGCGCGCAACTTCCCCAGCCGGCGTCCGTAGAGCTGGACGCGGGGACGGAGCTCACGCTCGGCCCCGGCGGGTGGACGGCGGACGGGCGCCACCTGCACCTGTTCGCCGGCGGGACGGAGCTGATGGCGGGCGCCGGGGAGCTGCGGCCCCTGGGCGGCACCCGCTACCGCTGGACGCTCCCCCGCCTCCCCGCGGGCGCGGCCACGCTGCGGCTGGCGTGGTCCGCGGAGAGCCACCGCACCCTGGAGGAAGGCGCCTCGCCGCCGGTGCAGGTGCAACTGCGCTGACGCGGAAGGGGCGGCACGGAACAGATGATGTTGACGCGGGGCGCCCGCGAACCTACCCTGGTACGTCTTCCGCGCTGGACGAGCCCGTTCGCGGCCCGTCTTCCTCTCCCCGCTCCACCTCACCCACAAGGAGCACGCCCATGGCGCAGCCCTCCCTCCGTCCCCTCGGCTTCGGCGAGATCCTGGACGGCGCGTTCACCCTGTACCGGCGCAACTTCCCCACCTTCGCCCTCACCGCGCTCGCCGGGATCGGGGCGGTGATGGTGGCGTTCGCCATCTTCGGCGGGTCCATGCTGGCCGCCGTCGCCAGCGGCGGCGCCAGCGCCGGCGCGGTCGGCGCGATGATCGGCGGCGGCCTGCTGATGGTCGTCATCATCGTGATCGCCTTCCTAGTGATGTACGGCGCGCTGGCCAGCGAGGCGGCGCAGGCGTACACCGGTCGGGCGCCCACGGTGGCGGAAGGGCTGCGCGCCGGCGTGCGGACCGCGCCCCGGCTGTTCGGCGCCGGCTTCGTCGCGAGCCTGGGGATGGTCGTCGTGGTGATGGTGGTCACCTTCGTGTTCGGCGTGGTGACCGCCATCTTCGCCAACCTGGGCGGGCTGATCGGCGGGCTGGTGATGCTCCTGGCGGGGATCGGGATCATCTGCGTCTACCTGGCGGCGATCGCCATGCTGTTCGCGGTGCTGCCGGCGGTGGTGGTGGAGGGCGCGGGGCCCATCCAGGCGCTGGAGCGCTCGTTCCAGCTGGCGCGCGGTGCCCTGGGGCGCGTGCTGGGGGTGATGGCGGTCTCCATCCTCATCACCTACCTCCCCCTGCTGGCGGTGATGGCCCTCACCGGCGGCTTCGCGCAGATGGCGAACCCCGAGGCGGTGCCTTCCACCACCGAGTTCGTCACGCAGCAGATCCTGTCGCTGGGCGTGAGCATTCTCACCACCCCGTTCATGGTGGCGGTGATCGTGCTGCTGTACTTCGACCGCCGCGTGCGCACGGAAGCGCTGGACGTGCAGATGATGGCGGACAACCTGGCCGTCGCCGGCCAGTGAGCTGAACCCGCGACGACGGCGGGGAGCGCGCCCGCGCTCCCCGCCGATCCCCGCGTCGCGCCGGACGGTTCCGCCTCCGCACCGCGATCGTCGTTCCGGACGTCGCCTCGCCGTGCCGCGGCAGGCGCGTCCCGATCCGCCTCCGTCCAATCCCCCTCCATTCAGCGTGCGAGCCTCGTGATGCAAGCGAACCTCAGGCCCCTTTCCTTCGGCGAGATCCTGGACGGCGCGTTCACCCTCTACCGCCGCAACTTCGCCTCGTTCGCCGCGACGGCGCTGGCGTCCGCGGCGGGACTGCTGGTGCTGGTGGCGCTGCTGGGGATCGGCGCGGTTTTCCTCGTCCCCCTGCTGATGGGGAGCACGGTGCTCATGGTGCTGGCCGCGCTGCTGGGCCTGATCGCGATCATGGCGATGGGGATGCTGATGTGGGGGGCGCTGGCCTGGCGCGCCGCGCAGGCCTACACCGGACGCCCCACCACGCTGGGCGAGAGCCTGCTGACCGGCGGCCGCTCCGCGATGAAGCTGGTGGGCGTGGCGGTGGCGGCGGTGCTCCTGTGCCTCGTGGGCATCTGGGCGGTGCTCCGGGCGGTGGAAGGGGCCGTGTTCCTGCTGGGAAGCGCCGGCGGCACCGTGGTCCAGGTGCTGCTGGTGGTCGTGGGGCTGGCCGGGGTGCTGGGGGTGCTGGCGGTGGTGATGGCGTCGCTCTTCGCCACGCTTCCGGCCGTGGTGCTGGAGGAGAAGGGGCCGGTGCAGGCGGTGTCGCGTTCGTTCTCGCTGGTGGAAGGGTCGCTCTGGCGGGTGGCCGGGGTGCTGCTGGTGGCGATGCTCATCGCCTCCCTTCCCGGCGTGGCGGTGGTGTGGGCCACCGGCGGGTTCCAGGCGCTGTACGATCCGGCCTCGGCCGCCGTGAACGCGGCGATGGAGCCGATGTCGCGCCAGATCATCGAGCAGCTGCTGAGCGCCCTGGTGAACGTGTTCACCACCCCCTTCCTGGTCGCGGTGATCGTGCTGCTGTACTACGACCGCCGCGTGCGCACCGAGGCGCTGGACGTGCGCATGGCCGCCGACCGCCTCGCCGTCGCCGGCGACTAGCGCCGCGGGGGCGACGATCCGTCTCCCGTCCGATTTCCTCCGCGTGGCGTGAATCCCCCGCCCGAGTGCAGTCGTACGGCGGCGCGGCGTACCGGCCGTACGGCCGGTGCCCGCGCAACAGCCCCCGAACCGCACCACCGTCCTGATGCACCTTCCGTTCAAGCCCCTCTCCTTCGCCGAGATCCTGGACGGCGCGTTCGTGCTCTACCGGCGCGGCTTCTCCGCCCTGCTGGGGACCGCGCTGCTCACGGGCGCCGTGAGCGCCGCGGCGGGGGCGCTGCCGAGCGGCACCATGGCGGGGATCCTGGCCCTGGTGGTGAAGCTCGTGGTGTACGCGGTGGCGTGGATCGCGCTGACCTGGCAGGTGTCGCGGCTGTACACGGGCCAGTCCGCGCCGGTGAACGGCGGGCTGCAGGCGGCGGGAGCGAGCCTGCTCCCGGCGCTGGGCGGGTGGCTGATCGCCTTCGTGCTGTACGGAATCCCGGTGCTCCTGGCGGGCCGCGTGGTGTTCCGCATGGGCGTCCGGGTGGGGATGGAGGGCGGAGGCGCCCCCGGCGGGGTGCTGCTGCTGGTGCTTCCCGTGCTGGCGTACGGCGCGCTGGCCGTCACCGCGCTGGCGCTCGCGTTCGCCATCGTCCCCGCCGTGGTGCTGGAGGGTGCCGGGCCGTGGCCGGCGGTGGCGCGCTCGTTTCGCCTGGCCGGCGAGGCGTTCGTCCGGGTGGGGGGGCTGGTGCTGGTGGCGGCCGCGCTGTACATCCTGATCGCGCTGGGGCTGCTGAGGATCGGCGGGTGGAACGACGACCCCTTCGCCATCGCGTCGCCGACCGTGCAGCTGCTCCTGGCCGGCGTGCGCGCCCTCCTGCTTCCCTTCGTCGTGGGCGCCGCCGTGCTGACGTACTACGACCTGCGCGTGCGCACCGAGGGGCTGGACCTGCAGCTGGCGGCGGACGGGCTGGCCGGGGAGCGCGCCCCGGCCCCGGCCGGCGAGGCGGACGAGGCGGACGAGGCGCTGGGGCCGCGCGAGGAGCCCATCCCGCTGGGCTGACCCCGGCGCGCGGCATCTCCCGGCGCATCGAGGGGATGCCGCGGCGGGGGCGGGGGCGTGCTCCGCGACGGGCGTCCGTGGGGTGAATGAGCTCGCCGCCGGGAAACCGCGAAATCCGCCTTCGCGGATCGATTCGTGGCGAGAGCCAGGGACGTCGGTGCAGAACCGGCGGTTTGACCCGCGCGCCGCCCGCGCGTAGCTTGCCTTCCCCATCGCCCGCCCCATCCGGCGGGCCTTTGCCGACGATCCCTTCCGCAATGCTTCCGAACCTTCGCCCTCCGCAGCCGGGCGGGCTCCCGAGCGAGCCGACGCACCCGTTCCGGCCGGGGACCTTCCGCGCCGCGGCGGCGCGCGCGGGCGTGATGGCGGCGTGATGCAGGCGCAGCTTCCCACCGCCGCGCAGGTGGACGAGGCGCTCCGGCGCGTGTACGCCCGCCCGGAGCTGCAGCCGCGCCGGCCGGGGCCGCTGGACGGCTTTCGCGAGTGGCGCCGGCGGATGTGGGCGCGGATCGGGGAGTGGTTCAGCTCCTTCGGCGACCTGCGCAGCGACAACCCGGTCATCTACTGGCTGGTCATCGGGCTCCTGGTCGCCGCGGGGCTCGCCATCCTCTTCTTCCTGGTCCGCAACACCCTGGCGCGGCTGGGCGAGGAAGCGGCCGCGCCGCGGCCGGTGCGTCCCGCCGGCCCGGTGAACGCCCGCGCGCGCACGGCCGGCGAGTGGGAGGAGGAGGCCCGCCGCGCCGCCGCCGCCGGGCGTTTTCGCGACGCGGCCGTGGCCCTGTACCAGGCGCTGCTGCTGCGGCTGGAGGCGGCCGGCGTGCTGCGCTACGACCCGGCCAAGACGCCGGGCGACTACCGCCGCGAGGCGCGCCGCGACCCGCGCGCGGCGGGCGCGCTGACGGCGTTCCTGCGCGGCTTCGAGCCCGCCGTCTTCGGCGGGCGGGCGCTGGACGGCGACGGGTACGAGCGGCTGCGCGCCGCGGCGGCGGAGGCGGGCGGTGGGTAGGCGCGACACGCTGCTGGTGGCGGCGCTGCTCGTGATCATCGTCCTGCTTTCCGCGCTGGCCGGCACCCGCCAGGCGCGCGACGACAGCGGCGACCCGCGCGCCTCGACGTACATCCGCTCCGAGGGCGGGCTGGCCGCGCTCTACTGGACCCTGCAGGAGCTGCGGATCCCCGTCGCCCGGCGCACGGAGCCGCTCCTGCACGCGGACTCGCTGCGCGGGGCGCTGGCCCTCGTCAACCCGTGGGAGCCGCTGTCGGAGGAAGACATGGCGGCGGTGGCGGAGCACGTGCGCCGCGGCGCCACCCTGCTGTTCGTTGCCGGGGCGTACGACTTCGGCGGGCCCGCGTACGACACGCTGGAGCTGCGCCCGGTGTGGCTGAAGGGTGTGTCGCCCCTGCGCGACGACGACCGCGCCGCCGCGCCCCGCCCGCACCCGTGGACGGCGGGGGCGCAGCGGGTGCAGGGCTTTCGCCGCGCCTTCGGCGATGCCTCCGCCGCCCTGCGCCGCCCCGGCGCGCAGACGCTGCTGGAGGTGGACGGGCTCGCCGTCGCGGTGACGTATCCGCTGGGGCAGGGGCAGGTGATCGCCCTGGCGGACCCGCGGCCGCTCACCAACCTGCGCCTGCGGGAGAGCGGCGCGGCGGCGCTGGTGGCCCGCGCCGTGGCCGACGCCGCGGCGGGGGACACGGTGTGGTTCGACGAGTACCACCAGGGCTTCACCGGCCCGGGGAGCCGTGCGGGCGGGCTGGCGACGCTGCTGCGGCGCTTCGTCAGCGGGCCGGTGGCGCTGCAGCTTCTGCTGGTGGTGGCGCTGGCGCTGTGGGTGTACGGGCGGCGGTTCGGCGCGCCGCTGCAGCCGCCCCCGGCGCGGCGGCGCTCGCCGCTGGAGCACGTGGAGGCGCTGGCGGGCGCCTACCGGCAGGCGGGGGCGCGGCGCACCGCCCGCCGGCTGCTGCTGGCGGGGATGGCGCGGCGGCTGGGGCGGCGCGCCCCGCCCGACGAGCGCGCCGCGGGCGAGATGCTGGACCGGATGGCGCGGCAGAGCCCGGTGGGGCGCGAGGCCGCGGAGGCGCTGGAGCGGGAATGGAAGCGCGGGGAGCCGGGCGACCTGGTGGCGCTCACCCGCGGCGTGGACCGGCTACTGGACGAGGTACGGCGATAGATGAGCACGCTCATGGACGGGAACGTGGCGGGCGACCGCGCGCAGCGGGTGCTGGACGAGCTGGGCAAGGTCGTCCTGGGACAGGACGACGTGCTGCGGCAGATGATGATCGCGCTGCTGGCCGGCGGCCACGCGCTGCTGGAGGGGGTGCCCGGGACGGCCAAGACGCTCTCCATCCGCGCCCTGGCGATGGCGCTGGAGCTGCGCTTCGGCCGCGTGCAGTTCACGCCGGACCTGATGCCGACGGACCTGATCGGCGTGAACGTGCTGGACGAGCTCAAGCGCGACTTCGCCTTTCACGCCGGCCCCATCTTCACCGACCTGCTGCTGGCGGACGAGATCAACCGCGCCCCCGCCAAGACGCAGGCGGCGCTGCTGGAGGCCATGCAGGAGCGGCAGGTGACGGTGGACGGGGTGACGCGCCCCCTTCCCGCCGGCTTCACCGTCTTCGCCTCGCAGAACCCGGTGGAGTACGAGGGGACGTATCCGCTTCCCGAGGCGCAGCTGGACCGCTTCCTGTTGAAGATCGTGGTCGGCTACCCGGAAGCGGAGGCGGAGCGCGCCATCCTGGACCGCTACGTGGCGGGCTTCAGCGCCGACCGGGCCGACACCTACGGCATCCGCGCCGTCCTGGGCGCCGGCGAGTTGCTGCAGCTGCGCCAGGCGGTGGCGGCGGTGCACGTGGAGCCGGGGGTGCGCGACTACGTCACCCGGATCGTCCGCGCCACGCGCGAGGAGCCCAGCCTGGCGCTGGGGGCGTCGCCGCGCGCGGGCGTCGCGCTCTTCCTGGCCTCGCGGGCGGAAGCCTTCCTTGCCGGCCGCGACTTCGTCACCCCGGACGACGTGAAGGTGCTGGCGCTCCCCGTGCTGCGCCACCGCGTGGTCCTCACCCCCGAGGCGGAGGTGGAGGGGCAGACGGTGGACCAGCGGCTCGCCGGGGTGCTGGGCACCATCCCCGCGCCACGCGGCGCGGAGTGACCGGGATGCGCGGTCCGGGCCTCCCGGTCCCGCTCACCTGCGCTGAGACAATTCTCTTCGTGGACGTGGGATGAGCCTGCTCCCTTCGCGCCGCTGGCTCCTGCTGGTGGCGGCCGCCGCCCCGCTCTTTCTGCTGAGCCCCGCCGCGGGGCTGGTGGTGGACCTGGCGCTGGTGCTCCTGCTGCTGGCCGACGCGCGGGGCATTCCCGGCCCCGGCCGGCTGGACGCGGTGCGCACCACGCCCGCGCGCATCTCCCTGGGCGCCGAGGCGCAGGGGGAGATCCGCCTGGACAACCGCACCGCCCGCCGCGTGCGCGTGCGGGTGACGGACGACCTGCCGACGATCCTGGAGCGCGTGGGGGACGACGTGGCGGACGTCTGGGTGACCGCCCGGCGCGAGGAGCCCGTGCGCTACACGGTGAAGACCGTCCGCCGCGGCGACGGCGTCTTCGGCGACGTGCACCTGCGCATCGCGGGGCCGCTGGGGCTGGCGTGGCGGCAGCGGCGGGTCTCGCTGGCGGCGCCGGTGCGCGTGGTCCCGGGGGTGCTGGAGGTGAAGCGCTACCGGCTGCTGGGGCTGCGCAACCGCCTGCGCGAGGCCGGCTTCCGCAGCGTGCGCCAGCGCGGCGAGGGCGGCGCCTTCGAGAGCCTGCGCGAGTACGTGCGCGGCGACGACCCGCGCACGCTGGACTGGAAGGCGACGGCGCGGCGGGGAAACCTGATCGTGCGGCAGTTCCAGCTGGAGCGGCGGCAGAACGTGATGATCGTCATCGACGCCGGGCGCCTGATGACGCAGAAGGTGGGCGACCGCGAGCGGCTGGACTACGCGCTCACCGCCGCGCTGCTGCTGGCGGACGTGGCGCGCGTGCACGACGACGCGGTGGGGCTGCTGGTGTTCAGCGACACGGTGGAGGCGTTCATCCCCCCCGCCCGCAACTCGCTCACCCGCCTGGCCGAGGCGCTGGGCGAGGTGCACGCCAGCATGGTGGAGCCCAACTACCCGGCGGCCTTCACCTACCTGGGGCAGCAGGTGCGGCGGCGGTCGCTGCTGGTGCTGTTCACCGACATCATCGACCCCCTGGCCAGCGCCGCGGTGGTGTCGCAGCTGAGCCGCGCGGCGGACCGGCACCTGCCGCTGGCGGTGGCTATCCGCAACCCGGACCTGGAGGCCGCCGCGGCGCTCCCGCCCACGGACGAGGCCGCCGTCTACCGCCGCGCCGCCGCGGAGGAGCTGCTGCAGGCGCGCGCCGCGGCCCTGGCGGCCATGCAGCGCGCCGGCGTGCTGGTCGCCGACACCCGCCCCGGCGACGCCGTCCCCGCGGTCGTCAACCGCTACCTGGACGTCAAGCGCCGCGGGATGCTGTAGATTCTCCGCGCCAGGCCTGCCCCGTGCCTGATGCCAGGTCCTCCTAAGAAAGTCGCTGTCTCGGAACTCGCCAATGCCCACAATCACCGACTTTCTGGTGTGATGGGAGGCGGCACGCCGGCTACAGGCGCTGAAAAAGAATGCCTCACGCAGAGTCAGCAGAGTGAGCAGAGTTTTGGGTCTGTGAAAGGGACAACTCTGCTCACTCTGCTGACTCTGCGTGAGGCCATTCTGTTTGCGGATTCGGGATAAGCCGTCCTGGCGTGCGTCACTTGTTTCTCCCGCCGTGACCCGCTCCTGTCCTCCATCGTCACCTCCATGCAGCGTTCCGGGCGGAGCGGGGCGATCCCGCAACCTGTTTTCCAGCAACAATTTGATGCCATCGGACGTACAGGAGTGGCGGGGATCGGCAGCGTGCAGGTCAAACTCGGGCCCCCGTGAACGTTGTGACTTCGCCGGTGGTGTGCGGCGCCGCCCGGACGGACGGGAACGCGCCCGCCGGGCGGGTTTATCTGAAACCGCCGGCGCCGTCATGCCGCGGGAGTGGAGTGGTGAATCCGATGGATGGACGCGTAAGGCTTCTGCTGTTCGACTTCGTGCTGGTCCTGGCGCTGCTCTGCCTGGCCGGGCTGGTGGTGGATTGGGGCGTGTCGATGTACAGGCGCCTGCGCCGGCGCCGGCACAGCCGCGGCGGCGCGGTGGGCGTGGTGGTCGACCGGCACGGGCAGGTGCTGGGCACCTACCTGGACCCGTTCGCGCACCCCTGGCGCGCCGCGCGCATGCACGACGCCGAGTCGCCCTGGACGCCGCCCGCGGCGTGGGGCGAGACCGCGCTGGCGTGGGAAGGCTTCGGCGAGACGGAGGAGGAGGCGCTGGCCGCCGCCAACCGCCTGCGCCGCCGCCACCTGCAGCTCTTCGGCCTGCTGGAGGCCCCCGACGAGGACGAGAACCGTCCCGAAGGCGGCATGCTCACGCCGCCCTTCGCCTGACCGAAGGCAAACGGAGTCAACGGAGGAAGCTCCGCTGACTCCGTTTACTCCGTATGAGGGCAGAAGCAGGCGGGATCTAGAACTGCTCGACGAACGAAACCCAGAAGCGCTCGTTCAGGCGGGCGAGCAGGCCGCGGCGGCGCCATTCCTCCTTCGTGATCTCGCGCGCCTCCTTCAGGTCTTCCAGGAAGGTCTCGCGCAGCTGCCGCCCGAAGCCGTCGTCCAGCATCCCGATCACCCCCTCCTGGTTCAGCTCCTTGGAGCGGATGTCCATGTTCGCCGAGCCCACCACGGACCACACGCCGTCCACCAGCATCGTCTTGGCGTGCATCATGGTCGGCTGGTACTCGTAGATGCGCACGCCGGCGTCCAGCAGCTCCGCGAAGTAGTGGTGCCCGGCCCAGCGCACCATGGGCGCGTCCGTCCGGCGGCCCGGCAGGAGCAGCCGCACGTCCACCCCCTCCCGCGCCCGCTCCGCCAGGATGCGGCGGGTGTTCTCCTCCGGCGCAAAGTACGCGTTGGCCAGGTAGATGGACTCGCGCGCGCACGCCATGGAGATCAGGAAGAAGACGCGCAGCGGGTGCGAGCCGCTGGCGGGCGAGCTGATGACGTTCACATGGCGCGACAGCCCCTCGTAGCCGCCCGGGTCCGGGTCGGGCGGATAGAACTCGTCGCCCACCAGGATCTCGCCCGTGCTGTTGGCCCACAGCTGCGTGAAGGCGGACTGCAGGTTGGTCGCCAGGCAGCCGCGCACCTCCACCATCACGTCGCGCCAGCTCTTTTCGCTCTCCGCGTCGCCCAGCCAGTTGTCGGCCACCGCGGCGCCGCCGGTGAACGCCACGCTGCCGTCGACGACGATGGCGCGCCGGTGGTTGCGCTTGTACGCCCCCGCCAGCCACCCCGGCTGCAGCGGGTTGAACAGCTTGACCACCGCACCCGCCTCGCGCAGCGTGCGCAGGTTCTTCTTCGGAATGCCGTGCGCGCCGAAGCCGTCCAGCAGCAGCCGCACCTGCACCCCCGCCCGGGCGCGCTCCGCCAGCGCCTCCGCCACCTGGTCCGCCGCCCGCCCGGCCTCCCAGATGTAGACCATGAAGTTGATGGTGTGCCGGGCCTGGCGGATGGCATCCAGGATGGCGGGGAAGATCTCGACGCCGTTGTTCAGCAGGCGGGCCGAGCCCCCGCGCATGAGCGGCGCGTTCACGGCGCCGGAGACGGCCATCATGAACGCCTCGGTCCCCACGGCCGGCCGCGCCACCAGCGCCGCGCGCGCGGGACGGTTCAGCCCCCAGAAGAGGCTGATGACGACGCTGACGATGGCCGAAACGCCGATCGCGGCCAGCACCAGCAGCAGCGTGGCGTGCTCGGTGGCGAATTCCTTCATCGGGACGAAGGAGTGGCTGAGTTGAGGAATCGGGAAACCCGGCGCGCACCAATGCAAACGCCCGGCCGGATGCTCCGGCCGGGCGTCGCCCCGCATCGCTCGCGTCCCTTCACTCCGCGGGTGGAGGGGGAGCCGGGCGGCGGAGGGAGGGATACGGCGCGAAGGCGGGCGCCGGCGGGGCGGCGGGCGCCGGCGCGGGGGCACGGGCGCCCTTCTCGCGGACGACGACGGTCTCCACGATCTTGTCGTGGATCATCTGCCGGTTGCGGTCCCAGTACACCTGCGCAAAGCCCAGCAGCCCCGTCACCAGGCCGGCCGCGTATCCACCGAAGCGCTCGAACGAGGTCCACAGCGTCATCGGCTGGCCGTTCAGCCGCACCACGCGCACGCCGGTGATCCGCTTGCCGGGCGTCTGGCCGCGCCAGAGGGTGAGGAACGCGGTAAAGTACAGGCCCGTCCACCCGAACCCGAGCCCCAGCTCGTCCATGAACCTGGTGAGCGAGCTGAGAAACCCGCGGTTCTCCGCGCGCTCCGCCCGGTCGGAGAGCCGCTGGTTCTGCTCGCGCGTCGCCCGCAGCTGGTGGCGCAGCTCGTCCAGGCTGTCGCGCGCCATGGCGGAGGCCAGCCGCGGCCGCAGCGCCTCCGCGGTGGCGGTGTCTCCCGCCGCCAGCGCGGCCGCGTAGGCGCGGGCGAGCGAGTCCGGCGTCATCGTCCTGACGGAATCTCCCGCGGCGGGTGCGTCGAGCGCGCGCTGCACGGCGCGGCCCATCCACTCCTGCTCGGCGTCCTCCGCGATGTCCTGCATGGTCCCGCGGACCTGCTCCTCGTCCATCCCCGCCCGGCGAAAGCCGGCGGCCAGCTCCCCCGCCAGCCGCTGCGCCTCCTCCTCGCTCGTCGCGTTCTCCAGCGCCCTCACCTCGTTCAACAGCCCCAGCGCCTGCGCGGGCGACACCCGCACCGAATCGCCCCCGTCGCCGCTGCCGATGCTCATCTGCACCCCCTGGCTGGAGATGCGGCGCACGGCACGCCGCGCGTCGCCCCACAGGTTGAGCGCCACGACGAAGAGGATGACCGCGCCCACCCCGCGGACCGCCAGCCGCAGCGCCTTGCCCGCCCGCGTCGTCCCGGTGCCGGTGACGCGCGAGGCCAGGCGAAAGGCGAAGTACGCCGCCGCCAGCCCCAGCACCACGCCGCCCGCCAGCTCCACCAGCAGCGCCACGAAGAACAGGTCCAGCAGCATGGCTACCAGCCGCCGCGACGGGCGCGCCAGCGGCAGCCCCGTGATGGCGGGGCTGACCTGGAACGAGTCCGGGGTGATGACGTAGCTGGCGTTGCTGCGGAGCATCGGTCGCGGCGGACGAATGGAAAGCGGGGGCGAGCGCGGGAGTACGGCGGACGGTGGCGAGGGGTTTCGGCGGCAAATCTAAGCGCGGATGCTACTTACGTCCAGTGAGCCGGCTCCCGGCCAGCCTTTCGCCACCTGGGAAAGGTCCCGTGCCGGCCGCCGCGCCCGCTCCGGGCGCGCACCACGCGCCCACCTCCCCCAGAACCCCCTGGGGGAGGTCGATCCACGCCGGCAGCCTCCCCGGCGAGAGCTTTCGTTCTATACCGCGCGAGCGGAGAAGGCGATCACCCGCCAGGGGCCGCCGGCGCTTCCCCGCGCCTCGTTCTCGACGCGGAAGCCGGCGGCGTGCAGCATCTCCACCATCTCCGCACGGGAGTACATGCGGCGGTACCCGGTGCGGGTGAGTCGCATCCACGCGTTCAGCAGGCGCATGGAGGGCGGGTCGCGCCACCAGTCCAGCAGCAGCAGGCGTCCGCCCGGCCGGAGCAACCGGCGGATCTCCCCCAGCCCGGCGCCTGCATCCTTCCAGTAGTGCAGCGCCGACGCGCAGACGGCGGTATCGAACGATGCCGATCGGAACGGCAATCCAGCCGCATCCGCCGCGATGAATCCCGTCCGCGCCTCCGCTCCACCCGCTTTTCCCCGCGCTACCCGCAGCATCTCCGGCGAGAAGTCCACCCCGGCGTAGCTCTCCACGCCCGCGGCGGATTCCGCGATCGGCGCCAGCAGGTTGCCCGTGCCGCACGCCACGTCCACCACGCGCCCCAGGTCGCGCCCGGCGATCCACGGCCGCAGCAGCGCGAGGCTCGCGCGATTGTAGCGCGCCCAGCGGCGGTCGTAGTCCCCCGCGGCGCGTCCGTATTCGGCGCGGATGGACATCGACCCCCCGGCGAAGTCAGGGCCGTTCTACGGCTCCATCCCGTACCGCTGCAGCTTGCGGTACAGGGTGGACGGATCGATCCCCAGCACCTCCGCCGCCCGCGTCTTGTTGCCGCTCTCGGAGTGCAGCACCCAGTGGATGTACGCCCGCTCGATGATCTCCAGCGTGGGGTTGGGCGGCAGGCTGGCGGAGACCAGCGGCTGCGCCTGGCGCTGGGTGATGCGCGGCGGCAGCGTGGAGACCTCGATCTGCCCGCCGTCGCCGGTGAGCACGGCGGCCCGCTCCAGCGCGTTCTCCAGCTCGCGGACGTTGCCCGGCCAGTCGTACGACTGCAGCACCGACACCGCGTCCGGCGACAGCCGCGGCGCCGCCCGGCCGCGCTGCTCGGCGAAGCGGTCCAGGAAGTACTCGCACAGGATGGGGACGTCGTCCGGGCGGTCGCGCAGCGGGGGAAGCTGCAGCGTGATCACGTTCAGCCGGTAGAACAGGTCGCTGCGAAAGCCGCCGCGGCGGATCTCCTCGTCCAGGTCGCGGTTGGTGGCGGCCATGATGCGCACGTCGATGGGCACCGCCTCCGTCGCGCCGACCGGGATCACCTCCCGCTCCTGCAGCGCGCGCAGCAGCTTTACCTGCGTGGCCGCCGACATCTCGCCCACCTCGTCCAGGAAGAAGCTGCCCCCCTTGGCCGCCACGAACAATCCCTGCTTGTCCTTCACCGCGCCGGTGAACGAGCCGCGCACGTGCCCGAAGAGCTCGCTTTCCAGCAGGTTCTCCGGCAGCGCGCCGCAGTTGATGGAGACGAACGGCCCCTCGCCGCGGTCGCTGATGGTGTGGATGAACTTGGCCAGCACCTCCTTGCCCGTCCCCGACTCGCCGGTGATGAGCACGGTGGAGTCGCTGGGCGCCACCGTCTCCGCCGTCTTCAGCACGTCCACGAAGCGCCGGCTGCGGCCGATGGGGCGCGAGACGTCGCTGCGGTCGCGGCGGCGGATCTCCGTCTTGAGGGCCAGGTTCTCCTTCTTGAGCTGCCGCGACTCCGCCGCGCGCCGGCAGATGGCGATGAGTTCGTCGTTGCTGAACGGCTTCTGGATGTAGTAGAAGGCGCCCTCGTTCACCGCGCGCATGGCCGTCTGCAGCGAGGCCTGCGCGGTCATCAGGATGACGGGGAGGGCGGGGTCGACCTCCTTGGCCGCCAGCAGCACCTCCAGCCCGCCCACGCCGGGCATCCGCACGTCGGTGAGCACCACGTCGGGGCGCACCTCGTCCAGCCGGTTGACCCCCGCCTGCCCGCCCACGGCCGTCTCCACGGCGAAGCCCTCGCGCTTCAGCAGGATGCGCAGGGTGTCCAGGATGGCGGTCTCGTCGTCGATGATCAGGATCTTCGGCTCGCTCACGGCCGTTCTTTCCGTTCGAGGCTTGTGTCGATGCGTGCCACGCTCCAGACGGCAACTGTGGCGCCAGACGCGACGGCGCGTTCGGGCGGGACCCCTCGGAACCGAGCGCGTTGCCTCGGGTGCGGCGCGAGGGGCACGCCCCCTCCGGGCTCGCATTACTCGCCCACCTCCCCCCAAAACCC
>DASTNU010000796.1:0-2777 GCA_035720605.1 Longimicrobium sp.
GGGGGCGTGCCCCTCGCGCTGAATCGTCCGTAGCATACAAACGACGAAAGCCCTCCCCGCGCGGGAGGGCTTCGTCGGCTCGACCTTCGGGCTGGCGTCGTCGGCTCAGCGGTGCGCGATGCCCCAGCGCCGGTGGAAGTCGTCGTGGATCGCCCGGCACTCCTGCCGCACCCGCACCTGCCAGTTCAGGTCCAGCGGGCGCTGCGCCGCGCGCTCGCGGCACTGGCGGTCGTGCGAGTAGTGGAACTGGCGGTGCGCCGCATCGTACGAGCCGCGGTCGCCGTAGCGGTCGTACGTGCCGCGGCTGCTGGTGCCGCGCTCGTACGTCTCGCGCGTCTCCCAGCGGCGGTCGCGCGGGTCGTAGCGCTCCCACACGCTGCGGCTGCGGTTCCAGCGGCAGTTGGCGGCCGTGTTGTGCGGGTTGCCCCGGCCACGGCACCACCCCGGCGGCACCCGGCGCCGCTCGAAGCGCGTGTCGCGGCCGTCCCAGCGGTCGTCGTCCCAGTCGCGGTCGCGCTGCTCCACGCGGCGGCGGTCGTCGCGGTCGCGGTCGTTGTCGTTTCCCCTGCCCTTGCCCTGCGCCAGCGCCGGCGACGCCGACAGCGCCGCGACGAGCGCCAGGGCCAGCGGAAGGTTGAACCGGTTGCTCCTCATCGTATTGGACTCCTGTTCGGTAGATCGCGTCCGAAGCTCGGTCCGATGACGAGCACAAGCGGTGCCAAGTCCCACAATCACAATCACCTAGCAAATACGCGGGTATTTCCGCATCTGCTACGGTCTCACCTGTGGATTCGTCCTCTGCGGGGGACGTGGGGATTCCAGCGGGCGGGACAGCCGCGGCTACCCTTCGTCGCGCGGGGTGACGGAGACGGCGGGGCGGAGGGGCCGGGCGGGGAGGAACCAGAGGAGGGAGCACGCCGCCCACACCTCGCGCGCCACCCCGGCGAAGAGCGGGACGGCGAGCAGGAGGGCGCAGGCGCCCACCGCGGCGGCGGTGCGGCCGCGGGCGCGCCTGAGCGTCCGCGCGTCGGCGCGGCGCTCCATGAAGGCGGTGATGTCGCCGCGGCGCTCGCTGACCTCCGCCAGCCCGGTGGCGGCGGTGCCCTCCGCGACGTGCAGGCCCAGGCGCAGCAGCGAGCCTCCCAGCCGCCGCAGGAGGCCCAGGAAGCCGAACACCGCCAGGATCAGCAGGACGAGGGAGAGGAGGTCGCTCGCCACGGATCCGGACGGGGCTACCGGCTGGCGCCGGAAGGGCGGGACGTGGGGCGGATCTGCACCAGCCGCCGCGCGGAGGGGGTCGCGGCCAGGCCGCCCATCGCCGTCTCGCGGTAGGCGGCGGGCATGCGGCGCCCCACCTCGCCCATCACGTCGATCACCTCGTCGGCGCTCACGGGAAAGTCCAGCCCCGCCAGCGCCATCTCCGCCGCGGCGATCGCCTGCATGGCCGCCGTGGCGTTGCGGTAGATGCAGGGGATCTCCACCAGCCCGCCGATGGGGTCGCAGATGAGCCCCAGCATTCCCTGCAGGCAGAGGGCGATGGAGGTGGCCACCTGCTCGTGCGACCCGCCGTGCAGCCAGGTGACGGCCGCCGCGCCCATCGCCGCCGCCGTCCCCGTCTCCGCCTGGCAGCCGCCCTCCGCGCCCGCCAGCGACGCGCGCTGGGCGATGACGCCGCCCACGCCGCCCGCGACGAGCATCGCATCCACCAGCCGCTCGTCGCCCAGGCCGCCGTCGGCGAACTCGTCCACGGAGATCAGGATGGCGGGGAGCACCCCCGCCGCCCCCGCCGTGGGCGCGGCGACAATGAGCCCCATCGCGGCGTTCACCTCCAGCGTGGAGATGGCGCGCGCCAGCGTGCGCGTCACCCGGTCGCCCAGGATGCGCGGGCCGCCGTCCCACAGGCGCTTGGACCGTCCGCCGGTAAGGCCGGAGGCGGAGCGCACCTCGCCCTTGAGCCCCTCGTCGATGGCGCGCCGCATCACCTGCACCGTCTGGGTGATGCGGGCGCGGATCTGCTCCTGCGGCACGCCGGTCTCCGCCGCCTCGGTGTCCAGCACCACCTGGGGAAGCGGACGGCCGCTCTGCTCGGCGTCGCGGACGAGGGACTCGATGGACTTGTGCATGGAACAGCAAGGGAATAGGGAATAGGGAATAGGGAACAGGGAATAGCCTGCAAGACCGGTGCACGGCGGGAACAGCCCGGGCCGTCAGGCCCGCTACTCCCTATTCCCTGTTCCCTGTTCCCTCAAGAGATCTTCGGCACCGCGCGGGCCCAGCGCAGCCAGGGGAAGCCGCGGATGGCGCTCAGGGCGGCCTCGTTCACGGGCTCGTCGGCCTCGATGGTCATCAGCGCGTCCTGGTGGCGGCCGGTGCGGTCCACCCGCATGGTCGCCAGGTTCACGTGGTGGCCGGCCATCACCGTCGCAACGCAGGCGATGGTGCCGGGCTCGTCGTGCGCCAGCAGCACCAGCGTGTGGTAGTCGCCGCCCAGCGCGACGGGGAAGCCGTCGATCTCCGACACCTCCACCCGCCCGCCGCCCAGCGACGCGCCGCGCACGGTCAGCCGGTCGTCGCCCAGCTCCACGTGGAAGATGGCGGTGTTGGGATGCGCCTCCTCGCCCAGGTCCACTTCCTCGAACGTCCACTGCAGCCCGGCCGCCTGCGCCTCCTCGAACCCCTCGCGCAGGCGCAGGTCGTCCGGCGCCAGGCCGATCAGGCCGCCGACGATGGCGCGGTGCGTCCCGTGCCCCTCGCCGGTGGCGGCGAAGGAGCCGTGC
>DASTNU010000797.1:0-2960 GCA_035720605.1 Longimicrobium sp.
CAGATGATGGCGGCCTCGGTGGGCCCGTAGAGGACGTGGATCTCCGCCGCCGGGAAGGCGTGGCGCATCTCCTCCAGCAGGTCCGGCGCGACCGCGTCGCCGCCCACGAAGGCGCGCCGCAGGCCGGGGTGCACCCCCGCCGGAGTCGCGCGTACCTCCTGGACGATGCTGCGCATGAGCGCCGGGACGGCGTGCAGCACGGTGCAGGCGGCCAGGTCCCGCGCCAGCCGCGGCACCTCCAGCACCCGCTCGCGCCGGAACAGCCGCACCGTCCCGCCGGCCAGCAGGGGGAGGAGCGATTCGAAGAGCCAGATGTCGAAGGCGAAGCTGGCCAGCGACGGGGCACGGTCCCCGGGCGCGAAGCCGAACGCCCGCCCCGCCGCGGCCATGGTGGCGGCGAGGGCGCCATGCTCCACGCGCACGCCCTTGGGGCGGCCGGTGGAGCCGGAGGTGTAGATGACGTAGGCCAGCGCCTGGGGCCAGGGAACAGGGAACAGGGAAGAGGGAATCGCGGGCGGCGTCTCCGGACGCGCGGCGATCTCCGCTTCGTCACGGTCGAGCAGGACCGTGTCCATGTGGTCCAGCGGCAGGGCGTTCGGCATTGGGGACTGGGCGACGAGCACGCGCGCGCCGGAATCGCCCAGCATGTAGGCGATGCGGTCGGCGGGGTAGTCGGGGTCCAGCGGCAGGGAGGCGCCCCCGGCCTTGTGCACGGCCAGCAGCGCCTCCAGCATGCGCGCGCCGCGCTCCACGCAGATCGCCACAAGCGCCTCCGGACCCACGCCGCGGGCGCGAAGGTGGTGCGCCAGCCGGTTGGCGCGGCGGTCCAGCTGCGCGTAGGTGAGCGCGCCCTCCTCCGCCTCCACCGCCACCGCGTCCGGCGTGCGGGCGGCCTGCGCCTCGAACTGCCGGTGCACGGGGAGCGCCGGGACGGCGAGCGGGGAGCCCGCGGCCTGCGCCACCAGCCGCGCCCGCTCGTTCTCCGGGAGCAGCGGCAGGCGAGAGACGCGCGTGTCGGGCTCCGCCGCGGCGGCGTGCAGCAGCGCCAGCAGCTGCGCCGCCAGCCGCTCCATCGTCGTCTTGTCCCAGAGGTCGGTGGGGTACTGCAGGATGGCGTTCAGCCCCTGCTCGTCCTCCTCCGTATACAGCGCCAGGTATCCCTCCGCCGCCCGCGCCGCCGCGGAGAACGTCTCCGCGCGCAGCCCCGGGAGCTCCGGTCCGGCGCCCGCCGCGTTCTGCAGGGAGACGGTCGTCTGGAAGACGGGCGGATGGCTCAGGCTGCGCTCCACCTTCAGCTCGTCCACCAGCTGGTCGAGCGGCACGTCCTGGTTGGCGTACGCCTCCACCGTGGTCTGGCGGACGCGCTCCAGCAGCGCGTGAAAGGTCGGGTCGCCGGACAGGTCCATCCGCAGGGCGAGCGTCTGCACGAAGAAGCCGATGAGCGGCTCCGTCTGCGGCTCCGTGCGCCCGGCCACCGGCGTGCCGACGACGACGTCCTCCTCGCCGCTCCAGCGGTGCAGCAGCGCGGCCCAGCCGGCGGCCAGCGCCATGAAGGGCGTGGCGCCGTGCGCGCGGGCCAGCACGGAGAGCCGCTCGTGCAGCGGCCGGGGGATGCGAAAGGGGTGCGCGTCCGCGGCCGTTCCCTGTACCGCCGGGCGCGGACGGTCCGTCGGCAGATCGAGCAGGGTGGGCGTCCCCGCCAGCCGCGCGCGCCAGTACTCCACCTCTCGCGCGTGCTCCGGTCCCGCCAGCCGCGCGCGCTGCCACGCCGCGAAGTCCGCGTACTGGATCGGCAGCGGGGGCAGCGGCGACGGCTCGCCGCGGGTGAAGGCGCCGTACAGCGCCGCCATCTCGCGGTACAGCACCCCCGTGCTCCACCCGTCGCTCACGATGTGGTGCAGCGTGATGACCAGGACGTGCTCATCCGCCGCCACGCGCAGCACCCGAGCGCGAATGCCGGGCTCCACCGCCAGGTCGAACGGGGCCATGGCCTCCTGCGTGGCCCAGGCGCGCAACGCCGCCTCGCGCTCGTCGGCGGGGGCGGGGGGAAGGTCGTGGATCGACAGGACGCGCCCGGGGGGTGGCAGCACCTGCTGCACCGGCGTGGCGCCACGGAGCACGAACACGGTGCGCAGCGCCTCGTGCCGCCGGACGATCTCCGCCAGCGCGCGCTCCAGCGCGGGGATGTCGAGGGGGCCGTGCAGCCGCAGCAGGAGCGGGATGTTGAGCGCCGCGCCGCCGGGATCCATCTGGTGCAGGAACCAGAGCCGCTGCTGCGCGGCGGATAGCAGCACCGGCGCGGCGGGATCGCGGGGGCGGATGGCGCCGGCGGCGCCGGGCGCGGCGGCCTTGATGCCGGTGCGCAGCAGCCTGGCCAGGACGGCCTGCTTGGCGGCGGAGAGGCTTTCCCTGCGCTCGGTGGTCTCGTCTATGGACATGCTTCCAGCTTCCTTGATTCGATGCGGTTCAGTGCCGGCCCCTTCCCGGCGGTTGAAACCGCTGCTGCAACGTCACGAAGTCCGCCTGCGCGGACTGTCCCCGCTCCTGCCGGGCTCAGGCGTGTCGACGGTCCGTGGTGCTTCGACAAACATCCCACTGCGCCCGCGAGGGGCCCCGCCCCCCGGCCCCCCCCCCGCTCGTTCCTCGCGGAGAGGAGGAGGACGGCAACTGCAACTGCGCCGCGCTTCGCGCGGGGCCCTCACCCCCGGCCCCTCTCCCGCAAACTGCGCGGGAGAGGGGAGTGGGTCCGTCGCCAGCCCCAACCTTTGTCATCCTGAGGGAGGCGCCGCGCGAGCCGTCCCGCGCATCACACTCCGGCACCGACCGAAGGATCTACTCTCCCGGGCTGAGAGTCCGCTGCACCGCAGCGACCGTCCCTACCAACCCCTCCCCCGAAGTTGGGGGAGGGGTCGCCGCCGAGCCGCGAGGAACGAGCGGCGCAGGCGGCGGGGGAGAGGGCC
>DASTNU010000798.1:0-2113 GCA_035720605.1 Longimicrobium sp.
ACCGGTCTCCCCGCGCCTCTTCCGTCTTCTGCGTCAAGCCGTCAGTTGGACTCGGCCTGCAGGCGGAAGGTGGAACTGGTGAGCCGTCCCGCGGCCACCTCGAGAGGTGCCCGGGCGGTCACGTTGCCGGTAAGGCTGTACGTGCCGGTCACCCGCAGCCGCGGCACGCGGCCCTGCAGCGTCTTGGCCGTTCCCGTCAGCACCAGCCGCCCGGTGGTGTTGGTGATGCCGCCGGTCAGGCCGGCACTCACGTTCCCCGCCGAGGTCAGGTCGAACGCGTTCAGGCTCAGGGTGGCCCCGTTCTCCACCGTCACGTCCAGCACGCTCACGTTGGCGGCCAGCGCCGGGTAGAACGGCGCGCTGGCGGGGACGTACACCGAGTCCAGCGACATGGGCACGGCGCCCAGCCCCCAGTTGCCGCCGGTGTGCCAGTTGGTGGTGGCCGACGCCGCCGTCCAGGTGCGGGTGACGCCGTGCACGCCGATGGGCCGGCTTCCCACCAGGCGCTTGCCGGTCATCGTCAGGATGGAGTTGCCGTAGTCCGTGTACGTCAGCGTCAGGAAGACCCGGCTGGTGTTGGCCACGTACCCGCCCGGCGCGGGGAGGCTGGCCGGCGCGCCGGTGACGGAGAGCGCGATGGTGTCCTTTTCCGCACCCACCACGTTCCCGTACCGGTCCAGCGCCACCGCCTCGATGGTGAAGGGCACGTTGGTGGCCGGCCGGCCGGGCGTTCCCGCGCGGAAGTACGGCGAGCACTTGTCGATGCTCTCCCCGGGGAGCAGCATCATGATCTGCGAGTACGCGGCGATGTTGGTGATCCGCGTGACGGGCGACGCGGAAAAGCCGGCGGTGCGCACCTGGCAGATGAAGCGCTGCCCCGGGTAGTCCAGCACCGCCGGGTCCAGCGTGGGGCTCCCCGCCAGCACCGTCACCGTGGTGGCGCCCAGCGCCGTGGCCCGGGCCCGCAGCCGCGTCACCGCCGCCGAGTCGCGGCTCTCCTCGATGCTCTCCGTCAGCCGCACCTCGGTGTCCTGCACCGCCAGCATGCGCCAGGTGATGGTGTAGGCGTCCTTCTTGGCCCCGGAGGTGTTGTCGCCCGGGTCGTTGGGCTGCAGCGGAATGCGGAACGCCCAGGTGAACAGGCCGCCCCAGTCGTTGTCGTTGACTTTCGGAGGCAGGGTGCGGTTGGCGGTGGAGTACTTGCTGCGCACCACGAACCCGTACGGGAAGATGTTGGTCAGGCTGTCCAGCGGCGGCAGCGTGATGGCCGCGACCTCCGACTCGTCGAACACCTGCAGCACGTCCTGCACCGGGCTCTGCATCTCCAGGTCGGGGCCGATGGTCACCACCCCGGTGGGGATGGTGCGCCGGGCGATCATGGTGTCCGCCGGCGACTCGTCGAACTTGAGCATCTTCAGGAACGGCGTGTTCGAGATGGTGTTCTTGTTCGAAACCGGGATGAAGGTGACGTTGTTCAGCGTCATGCCGGTGCTGTTGCGCACCCGGAAGGTGCTGCTCACGTACCGCTGGCCGCGCGGCCGCGGGCCGTCGGTCACCGCCGTGGTCGTCACCGCTTCCAGCTGCAGAACGCCGGTCGTGGGGAGAATCGGGTTCAGCGCGCCGCTCGCGCCGCCGGTCGAGGGGTCCGACCCCGCGTAGCGCACCGTGGTGCTGGGCGCGTCGGTGCCGATGCCGGTGACGGTGAACTCGTAGATCCCCAGCGGGATCGGCGGATCGGGATCCGGTCCCGGCTCGGGGCCGGGATCCACGGGGTTGCTCTGGTCGGCGCAGGCGGCGATGACGAATGCCAGCGCAAGCGAAGACGGCAGCAGTAGGCGGCGCATCGGCGGAGGGCGTAGGCGGGGGAACAGGCACCCGGCCTCGCGGCCCGGACCCTTGCGGGCGGGCGGCGGAGGCCGCGTCAGGGGAGGGTACCGGTCTTCCAGCGCAAATACTGCTACCCCGCTGTCCCCATGTCAAGCTCCGGAAATCCCAACCTGTTCTGCGACAAGCTGCTACGCGCAGCGGCCGAAACAGGCGCCGGGGCTGTCCGCGCGCGCGCCCTCGCACTATCTTCCGCGGTCCACCCGCGGCCGCGGCCCGGCGTGGTCGG
>DASTNU010000799.1:0-3218 GCA_035720605.1 Longimicrobium sp.
GCCAGGTCCGGCGCGCGGAATCGCTTGAGCCCTGGCAGCAGCTCGTAGTAGAGCCGGTAGAGCGGCGTGTTGCCGCCCAGCGCCAGCGAGAGCCCGAAGAGTCCCAGCCCGGTGAAGAACCACCAGTAGCGGTTCCGCCGCGCGTAGTACGCCCCCAGCGCGACCAGGACGACGACCAGCGCGCCGAGATACTCCGTGTGCAGGCGGAAGGCGTTCTGCCCGCGGTAGACGGGAAAGACGTACTCGCCGCGGTCGTTCTGGACGTTGGCGCCCACCTGCTCCGGCACCGCGATCCCCGCGATCCCCCGCAGGGGCATGGAGAACGAGGTGGAGTACTCGTATCCCCGCCCCCCCGTCATCCCCCGCGGCGACTGGTCCACGTAGTCCCGGAAGGGGAGGAAGTTGACCGAGGCGAGCAGGAACCCGAACGCCACCGCGCCGATCCCCATCGCCACCGTCTTCCCCAGCCGCGTCTTCTCGCGGTACACGCGGTCGCTCACCAGCAGGAAGGCGGCCCAGACCAGCCCGCTCAGCAGCAGGTAGTACGCGTTCTGGATCTGGAAGCTGAGCAGCGCGAAGCCGATGGCCGCCGCGGCGCCGGCGAAGGGGGCCAGCCGCGCGGTGCGGATGCCGCGGTGCAGGAAGTAGAAGAGGAGCGGCGCCAGGGTGACCACGATGATGCGCCCGTCGTGGCCGGCGTACACCCACGAGGTCAGGATCCCGGTCCACTGGAACGCCAGCCCCGCCAGGAACGCCACCCAGCGCCGGCACCCCATCTCCCGCGCCAGCAGGTACATCCCCCATCCCGCCAGGGCGAACTGGACGACGAAGAGGATCGGCAGGAAGAGGCGCGTGGGCCCCAGCAGGTCCGCCAGCCAGCGCACGGGATAATAGGTGCTCCCCGGGTTGCTGAAGAGCGGCAGGCCGCCGTACACGTACGGCACCCAGCCGGGGAGCGCCCCGTCCGCCGTTCGCTGGCTGATGAAGTCGTAGAAGAAGTAGCCCGCGTTCAGGTAGTCCGTGCCGTAGATGTGCCGGCCGGGAAGGAACGCGGGGAGAAAGTAGACGAGCGCCAGCCCGAGGTAGATGGCGGCGGCCAGGCCGGGGCCGATGCCGGGGTCGGTCTCGGCGGGGGTCGCCAGCGTCGACGCGCGGCGGGGCGGGGGAGCGGTCTTCTTCATCGGGAGCCTGGTGGGGAAGGGGACGCGCGCCGTCCCTGGGCGATGTTCTGCAGGAATCCGAGGTGGTCCGCCGCCACGGCGTCCCAGCGAAAGCGCTCGGCGGAGGCGCGCGCGGAGGCGGAGAGCGCGTCGCGGCCGGCGGGGTCGTCCAGCAGCCGCGCCACGGCCTCCGCCAGGGCGCGCGGATCGCCGGGGGCCACGGTGACGCCGCCGCGGGGGGCATCCACCACCTCCGGCAGCGACCCCGCCGCCGCGGCGACCAGCGGGACGCCGGCGGCCATCGCCTCCGCCGCCACCATCCCGAAGCCCTCGAAGCGCGACGGCATCAGCCCCACCGCCGCGCCGGCGAAGAGCGCGCGCCGCTCGTCCTCGCTCACGGGGCCCAGCATCCGCACGTTCTTTTCGATGCCCAGCTCGCGGACCATCGCCGACACGCGCTCCGCGTCCTTGCCGCGCCCGGCGATCCGCAGCTCGAGGTTCGGCCGGCCGCGCAGCAGGAGGACGAACGCCTCCAGCAGCGTGTCCAGCCCCTTCTGAAAGACGTCCAGCCGCCCGAAGTAGAGGAGCCAGTCCTCCGGCTGCCGCGGCAGGGTGAAGAGGTCGTCCGGCACCCCCGCGTACACCATGTCGATGGGGACGCCCGGCGCGATCCGCTCCAGCAGCGCGCGCGTGGCCAGCGAGGTGGCGCTCAGCCGCGCCGCGCGGCGGATCATCGTCCTCTCCAGCGTGCCGATCGCGGGGCCCAGCGCCGGGCCCCAGCGCTCGCGCGCGGTGGGCCCGCTCACGTGGTGGACGGTGATCCCCGCCGGCCGGTCCGTGGGAACCAGGATCGGCGTGTACGTCGAGAAGTCGAACACCGCCGCGTCGTACTCCGCCGTGCGGAGGAGGCGGTTCGCCGCCGCCGCGTAGGTCAGGCGGCTCCACGCGTACGGCCCGCGCGCGCCCAGGCGGATGGTCCGGACGCCGTCGGCCGCCTCGTCACGCGCGCCGGGATAGTTGCCCGTCGCCACCGTGGCGTCCACGCGGCCCCGCAGGTGGCGGTAGAGCTCGAAGACGCGCACCGCGCCGCCGCCGGCCACCCAGGGATTGGCCGGATCGTCGTAGATGACGTGCAGCACGCGCAGCGTCACGGGCCCCGGCGCGCGATGAAGAAGTTGCTGCCGATGGACACGTCCCACATCCACCGCATCGCCGGGTTCTCGAACGGCCAGCGCCGGCTGCCGAAGTACGCCGCCAGCCTGCGCTTGGCCCCCGGCCGCACCTCCTCCGGCCGCGCGATCCGCTCGCGCAGGTAGTTCACCCACAGCTCCCGCGGCGACACCTCCACGGTGAACCCGGCACGCTTCAGGAGGCGGCGCAGGGCGGGGCGGGTGGGGATCACGCCCACGTCGTACGTCCCCTTGCCGCCGCCGCGGACCTGCTCGAAGTACCAGATCTGCATCGGGCGGGGCATCAGCACCAGCCCGGCCAGGTCGTAGTGCGGGTCGTTCCACAGGCTGTACAGGGAGAACGGCTTGGGCGTCACCATGTACAGCAGGCCGTCCGGCTCGAGGACGCGGTGGATCTCGCGCAGCGTCCGGGGCCTGTCCCGGACGTGCTCCAGCACGTTGTCCAGGATCACCAGGTCGAACGCGCCGTCCTCCCACGGCAGCGCCTCCGCCACGCCCTTGCGCAGGTCGACGGAGACGCCGTGCTCCTCTGCGCGCAGGCGGCCGCGCTCCAGGCTCTTCTCGTCCAGCTCGATCCCCGCGCAGACGGAGCCGCGCTCCGCGAAGGCGATCAGCACCCCCGCGTCGCCGCAGCCGATGTCCAGCACCCGGGCGCCCGCGGGGGAAAAGGCGGGGACGTACCGCTCCAGCGTCTCCACCACGTAGAACCCGCGCGCGTACTCGCTTACGTACAGGTTCTTCCAGGTGTCGAAGTTGTCGGAGCTCCACCAGCCGGCGCGCTCGGCCTCCAGGGTGGCCAGGTAGCGCGGCTCGATGGCGGAGGTGTCGGTGCGGCTGGGGCGCGCGGCGGGCTCGGTCAGCGTCGTTC
>DASTNU010000800.1:0-5579 GCA_035720605.1 Longimicrobium sp.
GCGACCTTGGCGCCGGCGGGAAGGTCCAGCAGCCCCAGCTCCGCGCCGATCTCCCAGTGCGGCCGCGGCGCGAAGCCGAACGTCCGCGGCTCGCCCCAGCCGCGGACGACCGCGTTGCACTCCTCGCCGCCCCGGGGGAGCGAGGGGTCCGGCAGGTTGGGGACGCGCAGCAGGAGGTCGTCGGACTCGCCCTCCACCTCGCGCAGGCGGGCGTCGATCTCCCTGATGCGGGCGTTCACCTCCCCCATCTCGGCGATCAGGTCGTCCGCGGGCTCCTTTCTGCGCTTGCGCTCGCCCACCTCCTGGCTGGCGGCGTTGCGGCGCGCCTTGAGGCCGTCGCCCTCCGCCACCAGCGCGCGCCGCTCCGCGTCCAGCGCCAGCACCCGCTCCACCGCCGCGTCCGTCTCCGCCGCGGCGCCGCGCGCGGCCAGGCGGGCGCGGACGCCGTCGGGGTCCTGCCGGATGAGCTTGACGTCGAGCATCAGTCGTCCACCAGCCGCTCGTCGTCGCAGTTGTCGTTCAGCACCAGCGCCAGCTGCACCGTGCCGGCGGCGACGTCCACCGCCAGCGCCTTGGCCTTGGCGTACTTCACGCAGAGCTGCCCCGTGGCGATCGGGTGCTGCCGCGAGCGCAGGAACCACACCGTCCCCGCCGCCACCGGCGCCGGCTCCTCGCTGTACCGGCTGTTGGTGCGCGGCGCCTCGTCGATGCCGTCGTAGTCCTCGGTGGTGACGGCGATCCCCGCGCCGCGGTAGGGCGAGCCCGGCGCGTCGAACGGGCGCAGGGCCAGGCCGCCCGCCTCGGTGCGGCGCAGGGCGAAGTCCCAGGCGCTGGCGTCGCGCACCAGCTCCGGGCGGCGCAGCAGGGTGAACGGCGGCTGGACGCGGGCCAGGTCCACCGCCGAGGCCACGTCGGCGCCGGGGACGGTGAGCGTCACCGTGTCGATGACGAGCCGCGTTTCGGGGAACAGGGGGTCGTCGCCGCAGGCGCCCAGCGCCGCGGACGAGACGAAAAGGCTGGCAAGCAGCACATACAGACGAGCGAAGCGCACGAACCACTCCTTGCGCGGCGCCAGGGCCCCGCGCGCGTGCGCATGGGATGACGCGTGAAAAAAAGGCGCCTGCCGCGGGGGCGGACGCAGGGGATAACCTTACGGAGCGGCGGGGCGGCGTCAAGGTGCGCCGGGCCGTGCCAGGGTTGACTTTGGCGAGCCCCGGCGGGTACGTTGCTCGCCGCCCACGCACCCCGGACACCGCAGCGGAGAACGCCCGAATGCCCCAGCTGGAGACGGCCCTCGCCTCGCTCGCCGCCCACGCGGGGGTGGAGCACGTGCTGGTGCTGGGCCGCGACGGGCTGCTCATCGCGCACACCGGCGACGGCGGGCTGGACGCCGAGACGGTGTCGGCGATGGTGCCCGGGGTGGCGTCGGCCGCCACCGAGCTGGGGCGGGCCACGGGGCACGGCGGCGCGAACACCGTCGTCGCGCGCCTGGACGACGGGGTGGCGCTGGTTGCCGTGCTCAACGACGAGGTGCTGCTGGCCGTGCTGCTGCGCGGCGACGTGGGCTTCGCGCCGCTGCTGCGTGACCTCGCGCAGCGCCGCGACGAGCTGGCCGGGCTGGTGTGACGGCGTACAACCCCGCCGCCGGGGCGGTGGTTCCCCCCACATCCTGCCAGGGATGAACGCAGACGACACCCGCGCCACCCGCCGAGTGCTGGTGGCCGACGACGAGCCGCACATCGGCCGCATCATCCAGATGAAGCTGGAGCAGGGCCCGTACGAGGTCACCCTGGTGGCGGACGGGCGCGCGGCGCTGAGCGAGCTGCAGGGGCCCGATCCCATCGACGTGGTGCTGCTGGACATCATGATGCCGTACGCCAGCGGGCTGGAGGTGCTGGCCGAGGCGCGCCGGCTGCCGCACCGCCGCCAGACCCCCATCATCATCCTCACCGCAAAGGGGCAGGACGCCGACCGGCGCCAGGCCATCGAGCTGGGCGCCACCGACTTCTTCACCAAGCCGTTCAGCCCCAAGAAGCTGCTGGCCCGGGTGGACGAGCTGTTCGGCGGCCCCCCCGCCGGCGACGACGACGAGGAATGACGGACGCCGTGACGCCCGCGGAGAACCCGCACCTGTGGACGGTCATCCTGGCCGGGGGCGTGGGCTCGCGCTTCTGGCCGGTGAGCACGCCGCGCCGCCCCAAGCAGCTCCTTCCCCTGGCCTCCGAGAAGCCGCTCATCCGCGACACGGTGGAGCGCATCGCCCCGCTCGTCCCGCAGGAGCGGCTGCGCATCCTCACCGGCGCGCACCTGGCGGAGCCGATCCTGGCGGCGCTCCCCGAGCTGGGCCCGGGAAACCTGCTGCTGGAGCCGCGCGCGGCGGGGACGGCGCCGGTGCTGGCCTGGGCCGCGGCGGAGATCGAGCGGCGCGACCCGGACGCGGTGATGGTGTCGCTGCACGCGGACCACGTCATCCATCCCCCGGAGGCGTTCCGCGCGCTCATCGCCCGGGCGGCGGAGCTGGCGTCCGGCCACCGGCGGCTGTTCACCATCGGCGCGCCGCCGTCGCGGCCGGAGACGGGGTACGGCTACATTCGCCTGGGCGCGCCGCTGGACCCGCTGGAGGGCGATCCGCATCCCGAGCCCGGAAACGCGGTGGCGGAGTTCGTGGAAAAGCCGTCGCGCCCGGTGGCGGAGCAGTACCTGGCCTCCGGCGTCTACCTGTGGAACACGGGGCTCTTCGTCTGGCGGGTGGCGGACCTGCTGGACGGGCTGGAGCGCCACGCACCGGAGTTCCGCGAGCTGATCCCCCTGCTGCGCGAGGGGAGCACGGAAGAGTTCTTCCGCGTGGCGCCGACGATCTCCGTGGACCAGGCGCTGCTGGAGCGCAGCGACCGGGTGGGCGTGGTGCGCGCCACCTTTGCCTGGGACGACGTGGGGGCGTGGGACGCGGTGGCGCGGACGCGGCCGGCGGACGAGCGCGGCAACGTGGTGCTGGGCGAGGCGTTCGCGGTGGATTCCTCCGGCTCCATCCTTTATGCCGACGACGGTCCGGTGGTTGCGTTCGGGGTGGAGGGGCTGGTGGTGGTGCGGACGGCGGGGGTGACCTTCGTGGCGCACCTGGACCGCGCGCCGGACCTGAAGGCGATGCTGGAGCAGCTGCCGGAGTCGCTGCGGACGTTGTGAACTGCAGTGCCAAGTACCTAGTGCCAAGTGCCTGGTGACGCAGCACCGGTACCTTTACTTGGCACTTGATCCTTGGCACTTGGCACTTCTTCTCCATGCCCGACCTTTCGCTGATCCTCTTCGACGACGCCGTGTCCCGCGGCTGGGAGCCGTTCGCGCTCACCCGGCCCGGGGGCGAGCTGCGCTTCGGCGCGCTGACCATCCGTCGGCGCGCCGAACGCGTCTTCGACGCGCGCTGCGTGGCGCACCTGGGGGCGGACCACCTGGCGGGGTTCGAGGAGGGCGACGCGCCGCCGGTGCTGTCGTATTCCGACGCCCCGCGGGAGGGCGACCGTCTCTTCCTGTCCGCCCGCGCGGTGCCGGCGTGGGGGAGCGGCGAGCTGTGGATGGCGCGGCGGGGCGGCGCCGGCGCGCTGATCGTGGGCGGCGAGGTGGCGGGATGGTTCGCCCCGGGGGGCACGCCCGCGCCGCAGCCGGAGTTCTTCGCCTGCCCGCCCGCCATCCTGGACCGCACCGGCGCGGTGGAGCTGGACGGACGGATGATCGGCCCGGTGTGGGAGCTGATGTCCGGCAACGCGGAACAGGTGACGGTGGACGTGGACGCGCTCTTTCCCGACGCGGCCGACGCACGGCTGCCGGCGGGGAGCCACCGCTTCGGCGCGCACCCGCTGGTGCTGGGGGAGAAGGTGCGCATCGAGCCGTGCGTGGTCTTCGACACCTCCGCCGGGCCGGTGTGGCTGGACGGAGGCGTGACGGTGAAGGCGTTCACGCGCCTGGCGGGGCCGGCGTACGTCGGGCGGGACACCATCGTGCTGGGCGGGCACCTGGAGGCGGTGACCATCGGCGAGGGGTGCCGCATCCGCGGCGAGTTCACGCAGAGCGTCTGCCTGGACCACGTCAACAAGGCGCACGACGGGCACATCGGCCACGCCTACCTGGGCGCCTGGGTGAACCTGGGGGCGGAGACCACCAACAGCGACCTGAAGAACAACTACGGCACCGTGCGCCTGCGGACGCCCGCGGGAGAGAAGGACACCGGCGAGCTGAAGGTGGGGTGCTTCCTGGGCGACCACGTGAAGACGGGGATCGGCCTGCTGTTGAACACGGGGACGGTGGTGGGCGCGGGGAGCAACCTGTACGGCGCCCTGCTGCCGCCCGGGTACGTTCCCCCGTTCAGCTGGGGGACCGGGGAAGAGCTGTCGGTGTACCGGGTGGACAAGTTCCTGGAGGTCGCCGCGCGCGCCATGGCCCGGCGAAAGGTGGCTCTCTCCGAGGCCGCGGCCGGGCAGCTGCGGCGGGCGTGGGAGGTGGCGAGGGGGCAGGAGAGTGCGTGAGTTCGTCAGTGCGTGAGTGCGTTGGTCAACGACACCGCGCACTTTCGCCGCCCGCCGTCCGAGCCACTGAATCCAGTCCACGCCCCAGGCCCACTCACGCACTCACGCACTCACGCACTCACGCACTCACGCACTCACGCACTCACTCACGCACTCACGCACTCCGCACTGACGCACTCCCCTTGAAAGTCACCGTCCTGGGCAGCGGCAGCCGCGGCAACGCGGTGCTCATCGAGTCGGGGGGCACGCGGCTGCTGGTGGACGCGGGGTTCAGCGGCCGCGACCTGGAGCGGCGGCTGGCGGCGGTGGACATCGACCCCGCCTCGCTCACCGCGCTGCTGGTCACCCACGACCACAGCGACCACACGCGCGGCATGGGCGTGATGGCCCGCCGCTGGAGCCTGCCCCTCTATCTCACCGACCTCACGAAGAACGTCTGCCGAGACCTGCTGGATGGCAGCGAGGACGTGCGCGCGTACTCCAGCGCGGAGCCGGTGGAGGTGGGCGGGCTGGTGGTGACGCCGTTCCTCACGGTGCACGACGCGGTCGATCCCGTGGCGGTGACGGTGACGGAGCGCGGGACGGGAGAGAAGCTGGGGATCGCCACGGACCTGGGACGCGCCACGGCGCCGGTGCGGCACGCCCTGCAGAACTGCGACGTGCTGGTGCTGGAAAGCAACCACGACGAGATCCTGCTGCGCGAAAGCCCGTACCCGTGGTCGGTCAAGGCGCGCATCGGCGGGAGCCACGGGCACCTTTCCAACCGCGCCGCGGCGGAGCTGGTGGGCGAGCTGTTCCACGACGGCCTGTGCGCCGTGATCCTGGCCCACATGAGCGAGCAGGCCAACGACGCCTCCCTGGCCCGCGACGTCGTGGGCCAGGCGCTGGCGAAGCGCCGCTTCGCGGGGATGCTGGACGTCGCGCGGCAGGAGGGCCCGCTGGAGCCGATCGACGTCACCCGCCTGCGGATGCTCCGGCTCCCGGCGCAGATGGCGCTGTTCTAGAGGACTCGTCCGGGCTCACCACCGGAACCCGCGCGTTGCGGCTCTCGCCAGCCCCGGG
>DASTNU010000801.1:0-5930 GCA_035720605.1 Longimicrobium sp.
GGGAGGTCGACCGGGCGGACGGGCCGGGGCTCGACGACCGGAATCTCACTGCGCGCGCGAGGGCCCCTCCCCCCAACCCCCTCCCCCCTCGTTCCTCGGGGAGAGGGGGAGAACTCACCGCGCGTCGGACCGTTTCTGCCGCCGTTCTCCCGTCCCCCACGCAGTTTGTGGGGGAAAGGCCGGGGATGGGGGGCGCCCGCCCGTCGCGCCACAACATCCTCCACACGCATGGACTCACGGGCGCCTACCGCTCGTCCGGCTCCGCCGCGATCTCCGTCTGCTCCCCGCTTCCCCGATCGGCCGCATTCGCGGAGGGGAGCGCGGGAAGGTAGAACGCGAAGGTCGCGCCCCAGCCGTCGCCGCGGGGCTGGTCGACGAACACCGCGCCGCCGTGCGCCTCCGCCGCGCGCTGCACCAGGGCCAGCCCCAGCCCCGTGCCCCCCGGGCGCAGGGTGAAGAACGGGTCGAAGACGTGGTCCGTGCTCTCCTCCGGCACCCCCGGCCCCGTGTCGCTCACCCGCACGCGCAACGCCGGCGCGGCGCCCTGGCTGGGGACCAGCAGGTCCGTCTCCAGCGCGTCCACCCGTACGTCCACCCGCCCGCCCTGCCCCGCCCACTGCACCGCGTTCAGCGCCAGGTTCAGCACCGCGCGGTGCAGCAGGTCCTCGTCGCCGTGGACGGCGGCGCCGGCCGCGCTCCCCTGCACCGAGCACGAGACCTCCACCCCCCGCGCCTGCGGGTGCGCCTTCACCACGTCCACCGCGTGCCGCACCACCCGCGCCAGCTCCAGCCGCTCGGGCGCGCGCATCCGCGCCCGCGCAAAGTCGATGAACTCCGTCAGCAGGCGGCTCAGCCGGTCGCTCTCGCGCACCACCAGCTCGCCCAGCACGCGGCGGTCGTCGGGGTCTATGCCGCCGCCGGTGAGCTGCTCGGTGGCGCTGCGGATGGAGGCCAGCGGGTTCTTGATCTCGTGCGCCAGCGACGCCGACAGCTCCGCCACCGCCTCCAGCCGCTCCGCGCGCCCGCGCAGCTGGTCCATCCGCTTGCGCTCGGTGATGTCCTGAAAGATCGCCGTCACCGAGGGCGGCCCGCCTTCGTCGCGCTGGATGAGGGTGGTGCTGACCCCGAAGACCATCCCGGCCTCCGTCTCCTCCGTCTCGAAACGACGGATCGGGGTCCGCGTCTGGGCGGACTGCGCGATGATGCGCCCCAGACCCGGCGCCACGGCATCGAGCTTGGCGACGAAGGGGCGGCCCAGCCAGTCGGAGGCGCGGATGCGCAGCAGGTCCGCCGCCGCGGGGTTGATGAAGGCCAGCTGCCCCTTTCCGTCCACCGTCAGCAGCCCCGTGGCGATGCCGGCCAGGATGTCGTCGGTGTCCAGCCGCAGCAGCCGCAGTTCCGTCTCCACCTCGCCCAGTACCGCGCCCGTCTGGCGCAGCCGGTCGCCCAGGTAGCCGGTGGCCAGCGCCACCGCGCCAAAGAGCACCACCTGCAGGATGTTGCCGGCGGCGATGGTCCCGGTGGTGAGGATGATCGAGGCCAGGAAGAGCAGGCTCACCAGCACGCCGATGAGCACCCCGCCCACGAACGGCAGCAGGATGGCGGCGGCCACGATCACCAGCACGAACAGCGACACGAACTCGCTTTCCGGCCCGCCCGTCAGGTACACCACCGCGGCCACCAGCGCCACGTCGAACAGCACCTGCGCGTACAGGTAGGCGCGCCCGGGCGTGTGCTGCGTGAGGTGCGTGTACCAGAACGAGACCGCGGTGAACGCCGCGGCCAGCACCAGCAGCAGCGACGCGGAGAGGGTGGTGCCCGCCTCCGCCCGCGTCCACACCAGCGCCGCGGCGACGAAGATGGCGCCCGTGAGGCACAGGCGGCCCAGGTACACCCACGACAGGATCCGCCGCTGCTCCGGCAGCCGCCCGGCCGAAAAACGCTGCCTCATGCGCGCACCCGCGCCCGCCTGCCCTGGATCGCCATTCGTATGGAGGTTCAGCGGATGCGCATCGCCGGCCGGCCCACGCATCCGAGGTATCAGAAGCATCAGGAGCATGGGATTGTGGACCGGCGGGGACGCGGGGTCAAGGAGCGGGGGAAGATCCGTTCCGTGCGGCAGGCTGTTGCGCGTCTCGGCGATCCACCCGGCTCGGAAGGTTTTCCCCCACGGCCCGCTCCGCGGGAGGCCCTCTCCCCCGCCCGGCCTTTCGCTCGTTCCTCGCGACGGCGGGCGACCCCTCCCCCAACTTCGGGGGAGGGGTGGTGTGGGAAAGGTTCGGTGCGCTCAGGATGGTTGAGCGCTAGAGGTGGGCGCAGTGAGATCTCCGTCGGCGCACTCCAGCCGTCCTCCCCCTCTCCGCACGCAGTTTGTGCGGGGAGGGGGCCGGGGGGAGGGGCCACGAAAAAGCCGGGACCGCCTTCGCGATCCCGGCCGATTCGTCATCTACTCACGCACTAACGCACTAACGCACTCACGCACTGCCGTACTCACGCACTGCCGTTCAGTCCGACAGGTCCCAGTCGTCTTCCGCGGCCTTCATCCGCATGTCCGCCGGCGACGCGTGGACGATCTCGGGGAGCGGCACGAACTTCCGGGCGATCTCCATCGTGTTCTCCACCCGCAGCTGGCGGAAGAGGAAGGAGAACGTCTCGTTCAGCACCCCGCGCACGCGCTCGCGCTCCGCCTCCGGCAGCTCCCACAGGTCGCGCTTGTACGCGCCCAGCGCCTTCTTGCGCGCCTTGTAGATGAACTGCTCCTCCGTGTCCGACGGCTTGCGCTCGTCCTGGAAGTTCTGGCGGCAGTGCTCGTACATCCGCTCGCGCAGCTCCCCCGGCAGCTGGTCGTACAGGAGGTTCTGGAAGTTGGTGGCCAGGTGGATCTCCGCCGTCTCCACCCGCGGAAAGTTGCCGAACGCGCTCTGCGGCAGCGTGCTGGCCCCGTGCTGCACCGCGCCGGAGAGCCCGTACTCGCGCCGCGCGATGTCGCTGAGCGTCCGCAGCGTCTCGAAGTCGATCGCCACGTCGGCGATGGAGCCGTCCGGGAGCACCGTGCCGCCGTGCGTGGTGCCGCTCTGCACGCTGATCTTGCTCAGCCCCGCCAGCGGACGCCCCTCCTTTTCCGACACCGCCTGCAGCGCGCGGCCGTACCCGTCCATGTACGCGCGCAGCTCCTCCGGCGTGCTGTTCTCCGTCCCCACCTCGCCGATCTCGCCGCCGATGCTCACGGTGATCCCCGCGGGCTCGTAGTGGCGCACGTACGCCGTCAGCTCGGCGGAAAGGCGCGAGTTGAGCGACTGCTGCGCGTCCAGCCCCTCCTGCGACAGGTCCACCAGGGTGCTGGTGTCGATGTCGATGTTGTAGAAGCCGGCGTGCAGCGCCTCCTTGATCAGGTCCTTGACCGCGCGCACCTCCGGCTGCGGATCGGCTCTGTACTTCTTGGCGTTGATCTGGAAGTGGTCGCCCTGGATGAAGAGCGGCCCCGTCCACCCCTCCTTGATGGCCGAAGCGATCATCGCCGCGACGTACTCCGCCGGCCGCTGGTCGGTGTAGCCGATCTCCGAGCGCGCGATCTCGCAGATCAGCGCCCCCACCTTCAGCTCGCGCGCGGCGGAGAAGAGCGCCCGCCCCGTCTCGTAGGCGGCCGCGCGCACGTTGATGGCGGGGACGGTGAAGCCCGAAGTCTCGCCGCGGCCGCGGGCCAGGTACAGCTCGTGGATGGACGCGGGCGCGATCCCCACGGCGCGGCCGGCGTGCAGCAGCAGCCAGCGCGCGGTGTCGCGCACGTCCTGGTCGGCGCCGAAGACGGCGGCGCGGATGAGCCGGTCCACGCCGTCGCTGCGCAGCGCGTCCGCGCTCACCAGCGCGAAGGCGCCGTCGTCGGCGCGCACGGAGTCGCGCACCTCGTCCAGCAGCGCGCGGACGGCCGGGCGGGAAAGGATGTCCAGCCCGTCCGCTGCGGTCGCGGCGGTATTCACCATGATCTCCTCTGGATCGGATCGGGATTTCGGGATGCGGTCATGATGCCGGGCGCCGGGCCGCGGCGGCGGCAATCTGCACGCAAGCGGCATGCTTCGCCAGCCTCACGCCGGACGCGCCGGTCGGCAGACGGCAGTATCTCCAGCGTTGGCCGGGAGTTGGCCTGCCCCGGCCGCGACCTGCCGGTGCGTCCATTCACCCTGCCGGCGGAACGGCCACGATCATCGCGCCCCCCTACGACCGTGCGCGCCCGCACCGCCGCAATCCATGGCAGCGGCGAACCATCCGGCGCGCGCGGATTCCGGCGGGACCGGGATGCAGCCCTCCCCGGCGCGCGGATCTGACAGAAACGTCCATTCTTCAAGCCGTTCACCCCTGGTAGTGGCCAAAGCGACCAGAGCGCCACAAGATCATTGCGGCACGAATCGTCTTAAATTATGGTGGACAATGCACGTGGGGTTTTCCTCGAACCGTCGCCTGGGGGCTTCCATGAGCGTGATGATGCGCCGGATCCTGTTGTCCGTCCTGACCCTTGCCAGCATCTGGGGCGCGTGGGAAACGGGACTGCTGGCCCCGCGCGCCGCGTACGCGGAAGGGCACTGCAACGACGCGACCTGCAACGGTCCCACCGCGTGCAAGTACTCGCCGACCAACAGCTGCGAGTTCCTGGATGCCCGCAGCTGCCTTACCCGCCGATGCGCGTTCGTCATCTACTGACCCCCGCCGCCAGCCGGCGCAGGATGGATGGGGCGATGACGGGACGGGCGCTCGCCGGGCCCGTCGTGCTCGCCGCCCTGCTGGCGGCGGCGGGATGCGAACGGGATCGTCCGGAGGTGCCGCGCACGGCCACGGCGGCGCAGGCCCGGGTCCGCTGGTCGCCCCTGCGCACCGCGGACGCGGGAGGAGGAGGCGCCGTTTTCGGATTGATCGGCGGCGGCGCGTGGGCGGAGCAGGGGCCGATGTACGTGCTGGACGTGGCGGAGAAGCGCGTCGTCGCGCTGGGGCCCGACGCGCGCCCCACGGCCCACGCGGGGCGGCCGGGGCGCGGGCCCGGCGAGCTCTTCCACCCGGCCGGCCTCGCGGCGGACGCGACGGGCGGGGTGTACGTGCTGGACGTGGGCAACCAGCGGCTGGAGCGATTCGCCTGGAAGGATGGCGTCCTGGACCGCGCGGGGAGCCTCGCGCTCGACTTTCCCGCCGAGCACCTGTGCACGCTGGACGGACGCCTGTTCCTGCTGGGGCCGCGCGGGGGCCGACTGATCCATGAGCTGGACCCCGGGAGCGGCGCCGTCGTCCGCTCCTTCGCGCCCGACGCCACCGCCGGCGACCCGATGCTGGCCCCGTACGGGGCCGCCGGCTACCTGCTGTGCGGCCCCGGCGACGAGATCACCCTCCTCCCCCTCCTGCGCCCCAGCGTCTCGCGCTTCCAGGCGAGCACGGGACGGCTGCGGGACTCCGTGGCGATCCCCGGATACCGGGAGGTGCGCGTCAGCCGCCATTCCAGCGGCGGCGTGCTGTACCAGGAGCCCGCGGCAGGCCGCTCGCACCGGGCGTCGTCCCTGGTGCGCCTGGGCGACGGCACGGCGCTGGTGCAGATCGGGGTGCTGCGCCCGGGCGCGAGCAGCGGCCACGAAGTCGAGTCGCTGCGATCGTTCGTGCTGGACTGGGAGCATCGCCGCGCCACCGAAGTCGCCGGCCTGCCGCGCCTGCTGGCCGCGCGGGGAGACACGGCGCTGGCCGCGGTGGACGACCCCGAGCCGCTCGTCCGGCTGGTCCACCTGACCCTTCCCGAACCCGGAGCCGCGCAATGAAAATCCGAGCCGCGATCCTCCGTGCCCGCCCAACCGCCGCGCGGCTGGGCACGCTCGTCTGGCTGGCGGCGGGCGTGGTGGTGCTGGCGGCCGCGCTGCGGGCGGAACCGTCCGGGTCCGCGGCGGCGGCGCCCGCGAAGG
>DASTNU010000802.1:0-2994 GCA_035720605.1 Longimicrobium sp.
CACCGGACCTGTCACCGGCGCTCCGCACCCGCCCGAACCACCCCTCCCCCGAAGTTGGGGGAGGGGTCGCCCGCCGTAGCGAGGAACGAGCGAAGGCCGGGCGGGGGAGAGGGCCCCCGCGCAGCGGGCCGTGGGGTAAAACTCAGCGAAACCTCGAGCTCGCCCACCCCGCGACGATCCAGCCCAAACACCGAATCCCTCCCCCGCGTCGCTCCGCGGGAGAGGGGGTTCGAGGTGAGGTTTCCGGTCAGAGGATGACCGGCTCCTCGAAGCGGTCGTACGTCGCGTGGTGCGCGCGCCGGCGGCGGGTGGCGCGGGCGACCGCCATCCCCACCACGAACGCGCCCCCGACCATCAGCAGCGTCCGGGTCACGTCCACCGGCAGCGGGGGGACGGAGACCACGCCGCGCTCGTCCATCACCGCCGGCCCGTTCACGTAGCGGCCGTGCTTCGGCACGGCGCGGGAGCGGAAGTGCATCGCCAGCTCGCGCAGCTCTTCGCGCAGCTGCGGGCCGCCCAGCGGAATGCCGTGCCCCGTGGCGGCCAGCTCCGGCTCCAGCCCGGAAAGGAGCCGCACCGAGCGCTCCGCCTGCTCCCAGTCCGGTGTGTAGTACATCGGCGGGCCGTTCACCTCCGGCGTCTGCTCCAGCACGTAGGTCAGCGCCTCCTGCCGCGTGGTGACGAACGCGTCGCCCGCGACGAGCGCGCGGTCGGTGTCGCGAAAGAGCGCCACGTGGCCGGCGGTGTGCCCCGGCGTGTGGATCCACCGCCACCCGTTCATCCCCGGCACCGAGCCGTCCGCCGGGAGCGCCCGCACCCGCCCGCCCAGGTCGATGGGGCCGCGCGGGAACATGAAGGAGAGCGCCGCCATCGCGCCCCCGCCCACCGTGGGATCGGGCGGCGGATACGGCGAGTCGCCGGTGAGGTACGGCATCTCCAGCGGGTGGGCGTACACCACGCAGTCCCACCTCTCCGCCAGCTCGCGCACCGCGCCCACGTGGTCGAAGTGCCCGTGGGTGAGGATGATGGCCCGCGGCCGCGCCCCCGCCCCGAACCGCTCTTCCGCCGCCGCGGCGATCTTTCCCGCGGAGCCGTACATCCCCGTGTCGATGAGCACCCAGCCGCGGTCGCCGGCGCCGCGGGGGCCGTACAGGAACACGTTGACGACGGCCGTCCGCAGGTACGCCAGGTCGGCGGTCACGTCGCGCGCCGCGCCCGCGGACGGATACGTCGTCCGCTCCATCTCCCTTCCCGAAACCCGCTCCAGCGTCGCCGGCATCGCCGCCTCCCACGCATCAGGTGTCCCGCGGAGGCACCCCCTCCCTCCGCGCCGTTCGGGCCCCCTCCTGCTGCAAGCCTCACGCCCTCATCCATGGGAGCAGCGGGACACCCCTGCCCCACAACTGCGACGCGATCGTCTCATCGCCGGTCGTGCGCCCCGCCATCCCCTACCCGGGCAGATGAACGTAACTGCATGTGGTTGCTGTAGATACATTCACTCGTATCACTCGGTATCAGTTTTTCTGCTCCGTGGACCAACTGATGCAAAGGGGGTCCGCCGCGCCCGCCGAGGACCGCCGGCCGCGCTCCCGCCGCCGCTTCGTCCTCCCCACCAACTCGCGGGCCGCCGGACGGAACGCCGTCCGGCCGAAGACAATCCCACCACACCAGGAGCACCTCATGTCCACATCCACCCCCGCTGCCGGCGCGGTGAGCGCCGGCGCCATCGTCCGCGACGGCTCGCTGCTGCGCGGCGCCACCACCGCCCGGTACGGCAACCCGCACCACGCGCTCACCCTGGCGGGCGCGACTCTGGTCTTCTACGCCGTGGACTCCCTCGCCACCCGCGCGGAGCAGCGCTGGGGCTTTCAGCGCGCCACGCCTGACGGCGTGCAGGGGCGCGAGCTGGCCCGCGCCCGCGTGCAGGACGACGGCACCTACGCCGCCGTCCTCCCGGCGGGCATCGAGGGAGGCGTGCTGGTGGCCATCGACGTGGAGCGGTTCAGCTACGCGCCGGAGACGGGCCGGCGCGCCTTCGGCCTGCTGGGCGCGGCGTCGCCGCGGTGGCAGGAGGCGCAGGGCGGCCGGCGCGCCGTGCTGAACATCGACCTGCCGCACCATCCCTACTGCGACCTCCTGGGCCACCTGGGGCTGTGGCTGGTGGCCGGCCGCGTGACCGCCTGCGACACCGGCGACCCCATGCCGGGCGGCAAGGTGGAGGTGTTCGACCGCGACCTCACGCAGGACGACTTCCTGGGCAGCGACACCACCGACGGCGGCGGCAACTTCCAGGTCTTCTTCGCGCCCGCCGTCTTCAAGGGCGTGCCGTCGCTGCCCCCGCCGTTCGACGCCATCCCCCCGCACGAGCTCATCGGCGGGCCGGACGTGTACTTCCGCGTCTCCGCCGGCGGCACCACGCTGCTGGACGAGCCGGCCGGCGCGGGACGGGCGGAGGGGCGCGAGAACGTGGGGCGGTGCTCGTACCACGAGCTGTGCGTGCGTCAGAAGCCCGACATCGACGTGGACACGCTGACCCTGTGGACGCGCATCGGCGTGTACGAGGTGCCCAACGGCGGCGGGCTGAACGACTTCGACGCCGACGGCTTCACGGCGTCGGGCAAGCTGGCGTTCACCGGCGAGCTCCCCTTCTACGGGCTGGTGGCGCAGACGTACAACGGCCAGGCGGTGAGCTACCGCTTTCTCTGGGCGGAGTGGCCGGACCTTTCCACCCCGCCGGCGGACGCGGACTACGAGCCGCTGACGAGCACGCACATCAACACCGGCGTGCCGTACGGCTCCATCTACGTGCAGACGGGCCCCAACCCGTGGGACTTCGACACCACGCCGGTGCTGCCGGTGCCGGACGGGGACGGGTGGATCGCGGTGAGCCAGGATCCCGACTTCGTGCGCGACGGCTGGCCCATGCTGCAGGTGCGCACCGACGCGCTGGTGCCGCCCATCGCCTCGCTGAACGACCTGCAGAGCATCTTCGGC